>NZ_JAXAVV010000019.1:0-182576 GCF_033949925.1 Lentzea kristufekii | reverse complement strand
CAGGTTCTCGAGGATCAGCGAGGAAGCCGCTTCGGGAACCTCTTCCGGAATCCAGTGGCTGACGTCCTCGACCATCTCGAACCGGTACGGCCCGGTGCACCACTTCTCGGTCTCGAAGGCCGCCACCGACCCGAACGCGACGTCCTCGGTGCTCCACACGTACATGGTCTTGACGCCGACCTTGTCCGCGGCACCGTGCGGCTTGCCGGCGCGGTACCAGTTGAGCGCGGCGGTGAGCGCGCCCGGCTCGCTCAGCCGCTGGACGTACTCCTCGACGTGCGAGGGCCGGATCCGCCACTCGAACATCTGCTTGATGGCCTGGGCGTTGTTGTCGAGCATGCGCTTCTCGGTGCTGCGCTCACGCCAGTCGCGCATGTACTGCGACCGCATCGCCTGGTCCTCATCGGACTGCAGCGCGACCTTCAACGCGGCGGGGTGCGGCGTGGAGAACACGGTGAGCGTGCGCAGGCGTTCGGGGTGCTCGATCGCGGTCCACCACGCGACGGCGCCGCCCCAGTCGTGCCCGACGAGGTCGAACGTGTCCCAGCCCAGCGAGTCCGCCATCGCGATCACGTCGCCGACCAGGTGCGTGACCGTGTACTCGGACGCCTGTTCCGGGCGCACGCCGGGGGAGTAGCCGCGCTGGTCGGGTGCGACGGCGCGGAAACCGTTCACGCCGAGCACCGCGACCTGGTGCTCCCACTCGATCGCGGCCTCGGGGAAGCCGTGCAGCAGCAACACCGGGCGGCCGTCCTCGGGGCCGGACGCGATGGCGTCGAAGGTACCTGCCTCGGTGGGGATGCCGATGTGGTCGATCACGGGCCCGACACTACCGGTGTGACCTGGCTCTCAACGGCCGAGCCGAAGGGGGTGGCCTCACGAACATCAAATGTGCATCCGCATGTAGACGTGCTGAAACCGCAGGGCGCAACGAACGCCGTCGTGCTCGTCCTGCACGGCGGACGGGAACACGGCACCGGACCCGTCCGGCGCCACAACCTCGCGTACCTGCGCATGGTCCCGCTGGCCCGGGCGCTGCGCGCGCCCGGTGTCGAGGTCTGGAACCTGCGCTACCGCGTCCGCGGCTGGAACGCGCCGAGCCTCGATCCGGTGAAGGACGCGCGGTGGGCGCTGGAGAAGATCACCGAGCTGCACCCCGGCAGGCCGGTCGTGCTGGTCGGGCACTCGATGGGAGGCCGGACCGCGCTGCGCGTCGCCGGGCACCCGAGCGTGGTGGCCGTGTGCGCGCTGGCGCCGTGGATCGTGCCCGGCGAGCCGTTCGAGCAGCTCAGGGGCAAGGCACTGCTCATCGCGCACGGTGATCAGGAGCGGATGACGGACCCGGCCAAGTCGCTGTCGTTCGCGCGGCAGGCCAAGACCGTGACGGACCGGGTGGCGCGGTTCAGCGTCGTCGGCGACGGGCACGCGATGCTCAGGAGGGCGAGGGACTGGACCCGGCTGGTCGTCTCTTTCGTCCACGGTGAACTCGGGCTCGAACCGGTCGCACCCGACATCGCGAATGCCATGCGGGAGGCCTCGCCACGAGGCCTCGACGTGCCTTTGGGAGGCTCGCGTGGCTGAGGTCGCCGTCATCGGAGCAGGGGTCGCCGGGCTCACGGCCGCATATGTGTTGCAACGCAGGCACGACGTCACGCTGTTCGAGGCCGACGACCGGCTCGGCGGCCACGCGCACACGCACGACCTGGACGGCGTGGCCGTCGACTCCGGGTTCATCGTCCACAACGAACGGACCTACCCGAACCTGATCAGGCTCTTCCGCGAGCTCGGCGTGTCCACTCAGGACTCCGAGATGTCGATGAGCGTCCGGTGCGACGGCTGCGGCCTGGAGTACGCGGGTGCCAGGAAGCTGCCGGGCCTGTTCGCGCAGCCGAAGAACGCCGCCAACCCCCGGTACCTGCGCATGCTTGCCGAGGTCACCCGGTTCTACAAGCACGCCCAGCGCGTTCTCGGCCACGAGGAGGCGCACGACGTCACGCTCGGTGCGTTCCTCGCGATCGGCGGGTACAGCCGCTACTTCGTCGACCACTTCATCGTTCCGCTGGTCAGCGCGGTGTGGTCGTCCGGCGCGGCGCTGAGCATGAGGTACCCGGCCTGGTACCTGTTCGAGTTCCTCGCGAACCACGGGATGCTCGCGATCGGCGGCACCCCGCAGTGGAAGACCGTCGTCGGCGGCTCGCGCACGTACGTCGAGCGCGCGGTGAAGGGCCTCAAGGCCGTGCACGTCGGCACGCCCGTCAGGGCCGTCACGCGCGGCGCGGCGGGCGTGGAGATCCGCGACGAGAACAACGTGCTGCACACCGCGGACCACGTCGTCATCGCCACGCACCCGGACCAGGCCCTGGGACTGCTGGCCGACCCGACGCGCGAGGAGAAGGAGGTGCTCGGCGCGTTCCAGTACTCGCGCAACGAGACCTGGCTGCACACCGACGCCTCGATCCTGCCGCGCAAGACCGGCGCGCGGGCGTCGTGGAACCTCTACAAGCGGGCCTGCCACGAAGCGAACGACCAGGTGCTCGTCAGCTACCACATGAACCGGCTGATGCGCCTGGACGCACCGCGCGACTTCGTCGTCACGCTCAACCCGCACGACGTGAACCCGGACAGCGTGCTCGCGAAGATGGTCTACGAGCACCCGATCTACACGCCGGAGTCCGTTGCGGCGCAACGACGTCTGCCCGAGATCAACACCGGCTCGACCGCCTACGCCGGCGCGTACCACGGCTGGGGCTTCCACGAGGACGGCTGCGCGTCGGGAGTGCGCGCGGCCCAGCACCTCGGGGTCGACTGGTGATCTACGACGTCCTCATCACGCACGCCCGCCGCGAGCTCATCGACCGGGCGTTCAGCCACCGCGCCTACATGTGGCTGGTCGACCTGGCCGAACTGCCGCGGCTGCCCTGGTGGGCGCGCCCGTTCGCGAAGTTCGAGGCCCGTGACCACCTCGGGTCACCGTCGAAGACGATCCGGGAGAACCTCGACGAGTGGCTGGCCGGGCGCGGCATCGACCTCGGTGGCGGGCAGGTCCTGATGCTCGCGAACGCGCGCGTACTCGGGTACGTCTTCAACCCGCTGTCCGTGTACTGGTGCCACGACGCTTCCGGAGAGCTCGTGTGCGTCGTCGCGGAGGTGCACAACACCTACGGCGGACGGCACTGCTATCTGCTGCGCACCGACGACAAGGGTCGTGCGTCGGTGGACAAGGAGTTCTACGTCTCCCCGTTCCTGGAAGTCGACGGCCACTACGTGATGAAGCTGCCGAAGCCGGGAGACCAGCTGTCCGTGACCATCGCGTTGCGGCAGAACGGCAAGACGACCTTCAGCGCGACGATGAAGGGCGAGCGCAGTTCGGGACTGCGCATGCTGCTGCGCCGTCCGCTGATGCCCCAGCGCGTGTCCGCGTTGATCCGCCGCCACGGAATCGCGCTCTACGTGAGGCGAGTCCCGATCATCCCCAGGAGTGATGGATGAGCACGTTGTCCCTGCCCCGGCCCGGCCAGGGCGTCTGGCCCGGACTGTTCACGGCGCCGCGTTCGCCGATGCGCGCCCGCGTCGCCGAGGCGTTGTTCCGCAAGGCCGTGCGCCCGTTGGCGGTGACCGTCCGGTTCCCCGACGGCAGGACGTGGGGAGCGGGTGGTCCGGAGATGCGGATCGTCCGGCCCGAGGAGTTCTTCCACCGGCTCGGCGCCGACGCCAAGATCGGCTTCGGCGAGGCCTACATGGTGGGCGACTGGGAGTCCGACGAGCTCGCGGACGTGCTCTCGGTGTTCGCGGCGAAGCTCTCGACGCTGATCCCGCCCAGCCTGCAGCTGATGCGGCGGTGGGCGGAGCGGCGGCAGACCGAGATCAACGACGTCGCGGGCTCGCGGCAGAACATCCACCGGCACTACGACCTGTCGAACGAGCTGTTCGCGGTGTTCCTCGACGAGACGATGACGTACTCGTCGGCGTTGTTCGAGGGCGGGGACGCCGACCTGCGCACGGCCCAGCTGCGCAAGATCGACGGCGTGCTCGACTACGCGGGTGTGCGTGCGGGCTCACGCGTGCTGGAGATCGGCACGGGCTGGGGCGCGCTGGCCATCCGCGCCGCCCAGCGGGGTGCCACGGTCACGTCGCTGACCATCTCCGCCGAACAGCGGAAGCTGGCGCTGGACCGGGTGAGGGACGCGGGCCTCCACGATCGGGTGACGGTCGAGCTGCGTGACTACCGAGAGGAGCACGGCCGGTACGACGCCGTCGTCAGCGTCGAGATGATCGAGGCAGTCGGTGCCGAATACTGGCCCGAGTACTTCTCGGTGCTCGACCGCGTGCTCGCGCCGGGCGGCCGGGTGGGGCTGCAGGCGATCACCATGCCGCACGACCGCATGATCGCGAGCAAGGCCAGCTACACCTGGATCCACAAGTACATCTTCCCCGGCGGGCTCATCCCGTCCGTGCGCTCGATCGAGGACTCGGTGCGCGAGAACACCCGGCTGGAGATCGTCGAGTCGAGGTCGTTCGGGCTCGACTACGCCGAGACTCTTCGCCGGTGGCGCGAAACCTTCCTCACCCGTTGGGACGAGGTGCGGGACCTGGGCTTCGACGACACGTTCCGCCGGATGTGGGAGTTCTACCTGGCCTACTCGGAGGCCGGATTCCGCGTCGGATACCTCGGGGTGCAGCAGTTCGGCATGGCCGAACGACTGGGCCATTAGGACCACGTTCTACCCCATAAGGGTGCTGGTTCCCCCGTCCGTGCGGACTTCGTGGTCCTCTTTGAAGCAGGCGGTATCAATCGGCTCGCTGCGGTCTCTTCTTCAGTGAAGCCCCTAGTGTCGCTGTAGTGGAGGAGGTCGCCGGGATGGTTCTACCCACAGCCGTGCGGGCCGGTGGCGGTGTCGCGGTCCTCGTGCCCGGTGAAGGCGCAGGGGCTCGGAACCGGCCAACGGTGCCCACACGCCGTCGGGTGCTCCAGGCACCGGTCTCCAATCAGTGGCTCGCCGAAGCCGAGTTCGCCGACCTCGTCGATGCCGCTCTTGCCGGAGACAGACGGGCGGTCGAGCACCTGCTCGGCCGCATCCAGCCGCTGATCGTGCGCTACTGCCGTGCCAGGGTCGGCGGCCGCGAGCGCACGCTGGTCTCAGCCGAGGACATCGCGCAGGAGGTGTGCGTGGCGGTGCTCGGCGCGTTGTCGAAGTACCGCTACGAACCCGGTTCGTTCCTCGCGTTCGTGTACGGCATCGCCGCGCACAAGGTCGCCGACGCCCGCCGGCGCGCCGTCCGCAACCGCGCCGAGGTCGTGCCGGAACTGCCGGACTGCCCGTCGCTGGACACGGGCCCGGAACAGCACGCCGTCAACGGCGAGATGATGGCCCAGGTGACGCGCCTGCTGCACAAGCTGCCGCCCCGCCAGCGCGAGATCCTCGTGCTGCGGGTGGCCGTGGGCCTGTCCGCCGAGGAGGTCGCGCTGGCGGTCTCGTCGACTCCGGGCGCGGTGCGGGTGGCACAGCACCGGGCGCTCACCCGGATGCGGGAGATGATCGCCGAGGAAGGCTGACGCGCTCGACGATCGCGGCGAGGTCTCGCCGGCAGGACGGAACGGGGAGTGTCCTGCACCGAGGCGTTCGACCGCGGTCGCTCGTGCCGCCTTGCCCGCGGCTCAAGACTCCTGCGGAACCGTCGTCCGCAGATCCGCGAACGCCGCGACCACCGCCGTGACCAGGACCAACGTGCCGATCACGAGCAACGCGACCGCGCCACCGGCCAGATCCGCCAGCACCGCGCCGAGCACCGGAGCGATCGGTGTGAGCCCACGGCTGACGAAGTTCAGAACGGCGTCCATCCGGCCCATCAGGCCGTCGGGCACCATCGCGGTGAACAGGGCGCCCACGGAGACGTTGAGCAACGGGGTGCCGATCGCGGTGAGCACGAGCGGCACGAACGGCCACCACGCGCCGAGCGGGAGTGCCATCGCCGTCATGCACGCGCCGATGACGGTGAGCACCGCGACGATGAGCCGGGCAGGCGTCATGGTGACCCTCGGCGACAGCAGAGCGCCGAGGACGCCGCCCACGCCGAGGCCGGTGAGCACCAGCCCGACCAGCCAGTCGGCGCCGCCCCGCTCCTTGACCAGCGCCATGACCGGGAGCATCGAGGCCCCGCCGAGCAGGTTCAGGGTCAGGAAGATCGCGACGATGTTGCGCAGCCCGCGCTGGTGCCACAGCCAGGCCCACGGTTCGCGCAGGTCCTGGCGCATGCGCTGACGTGGCCGCTGCCCGGTCCGCGGCGGGATCTTGGCGAACCAGGCGCACACGGCGGCGACGAGGAACGACAGGGCGTCGCCGACGAACGGGACCGAGCGGCCGAAGCCGAACAGGAGCGCGCCGAGGGACGGGCCGATCAGGTACGCCACGTGGGTGCGCGCCTCCTCCTGCGCGTACGCGGTCCTGAGCTGGTCCGGCGGCACGACCTCCTTGATGGCGGTGGCGCGGGCGGGGCCGGCGAACGCGGTGCAGACGCCGTCCACCGCCGCCAGGACGAGGAACACGGGGATCGAGTCGAGGCCGGTGACGACGTTGGCCGCCATCGCCGCGACGGCCACGGCCTGCGTGGCCTGGCTGCGGACCAGGACCTTGCCGCGGTCCCAGCGGTCCACCCACACGCCCGCCGGCATCTGCGTGAGGATCAGCGCCGCCGCCCGCACCCCGGCGATCACGCCCGCCCAGAAGACCGACCCGGTGACCGCGAAGATCAGCAGCGGGACCGCCACGGTGGTGAGCTGCGTGCCCAGCTGGGACACCGCGGCGCCGAGCCACAGCAGCTGGAAACGGACGTTTTTCCTGAGCGGACCCGCCATGAGGGCTGTTTCTAGCGCATGATCACCGGCCTCGGGTGGCAAGGTTTACGCATGGCCGACCCGGAACCCGCCTACGACGTGCTGCTCACCGGCACCGTTTTCCTCGACATCATCTTCACCGGACTGCCCCGGCCGCCGGAGCCCGGCACCGAGGTGTGGGCAGAGGGGCTCGGGTCGTGTCCCGGCGGCATCGCGAACCTCGCCGTGGCGTTGCGCCGGCTCGAACTGAAGACCGCGCTGGCGGCGGCGTTCGGGGAGGACGCGTACGGCGACTTCTGCTGGGACGTGCTGGCGGACCAGGAAGGCGTCGACCTTTCTTACTGTCGCCGCTTCTACGGGTGGCACTCGCCCGTGACCGTGTCCATGGCGATGGAACGCGACCGCAGCATGGTCACGCACGGGCACAAGTCGCCCGTCGTCGCCGATGACCTCTTCTCTCCGCCGCCGTCGACACGTGCGTGCTTCGTGCACATCCAGGCGGAGGACGAGGAATGGGTGCGCACGGCGAAGGAGAACGGCGCGAAGCTCTTCGCCGACATCGGCTGGGACCGCACCGGGGCGTGGTCACCGGAGTTGTTGCGCAGGCTCGACGGTTATGACGTGTTCCTCCCGAATCACGTGGAGGCGCAGGGGTACACCCGCACCGACACCCCGGAGGCCGCCGCGCGCCGGCTCGCCGAGCACGTGCCGGTGGTGGTCGTCACACGCGGCGGCGGGGGAGCGGTCGCGGTCGACAGCGCCACCGGCGAGTGCGTGGACGTGCCGGGGCTCAACGTCGCGCAACTCGACGCGACAGGTGCCGGTGACGTGTTTGGCGCCGGGTTCGTGATGGGCACTCTGGCCGGGTGGCCGCTCGAACACCGGGTGCGGTTCGCGAACCTGTGCGCCGCGCTGTCCGTGCAGCACTTCGGTGGCTCGCTGTCGGCACCGGGCTGGGGAGACATCGCGGTCTGGTGGCGCACGGTGAGCAGGCGGCCGGACGAAGAACTGTCGCGCTACGCGTTCCTGGACGACCTGCTTCCCGACCACACGGGCGTCGAGGTGCGCAGGGCCAGTCCGACGATCGGGCTGCGGTTGCTCCGGTAGGTTGAAAACAGTCGATCAGCGGACGCAACCTCACGGGCCTCCCGCGCGACTTAATACGTAGAGAGTCTCTGGGGTTTGTTCGGAAGGAGTTGCGGTTTGTTCGCCGCACGCGCGTCAGGCTTGGTCAAGTTGCTGGGGTTGTGCCTGACGGCGGGCGTCCTCCTCGCTGCGATGGTGTTCCCGTTCGTCGGAGGTCTGGGGCTCGCGTCCAACCGCGCGGCCGACCAGGTCGACCAGACGTCGGGCGATCTCGCGAAGGGTGAGCTGCCGCTCGTCACCACCATTCAGGACATGAACGGCGACCCGATCGCCTACCTGTACGACCAGTACCGCATCCCGTTGGAGACCAAGGACATCGCGGACACCATGAAGGGCGCGATCCTGGCCATCGAGGACAAGCGGTTCTACGAGCACCAGGGCGTCGACTGGCAGGGCATCGCCCGTGCCGCCGCCAAGGCCGGTGTGGACGGTGGGGCGACGCAGGGCGCGTCGACGCTCACCCAGCAGTACGTGAAGAACTACATGGCGTTCGTGCTCGGCGCCGACAACGAGCAGGAGGCCTGGGAGAAGGCCACCGAGGCGACCGTCGGCCGCAAGATGCGCGAGGCGCGCGTCGCGTTGCAGCTCGAGCAGCAGATGACGAAGGACGAGATCCTCACCGGCTACCTCAACATCGTGCCGCTGGGCAACCAGACCTACGGCGTCGGTGCCGCCGCGAAGGCGTACTTCAACACCACGGCCGACAAGCTGACGGTTCCGCAGGCCGCACTGCTCGCCGCGATCGCGAACCGCCCGTCGTCGCTGAACCCCGGTGCCTCCCCGGACAAGGCGCTGGAGCGCCGCAACATCGTCATCGACAAGATGCGCGAGAACGGCGCGTTCGGCGCCGACGAGACCGAGGCGAAGAAGAAGGCCGAGGAGTTCAAGGCCCAGCCGCTGGGCATCGTCGAGGACCTGCAGATCCTGCCCAAGGGCTGCGTCGGCGCCGGCGACGGCCCGATCTACGGCTTCTTCTGCTCCTACCTGCTCGACTACCTGCGCGCCTCCGGCATCACGAACAAGCAGCTGCAGCGCGGCGGCCTCACCATCAAGACGACGATGGACCCGAAGGCCACCAAGGCCGCGAAGCAGTCGGCCGAGCAGCAGGTGCCGAAGACCCAGAACGGCATCGCGAACGTCATGTCCGTCGTGCAGCCGGGCACCGACAAGCACCGCGTGCGCGCCCTCGTCGCCTCCCGCGACTACGGCAACAAGGCGGAGCTCGGCCAGGTCGCCCGCCCCGTGCCCGCCGAGGTCCTGCCGTTCGGCCCCGGCTCGGTGAACAAGATCTTCACCGCCGCCGCCGCGTTGAAGAACGGCGTCACCGGGATCGACCGCAAGATCAAGGTCCCGAAGGTCTACAACTCCAAGGTCTACCCGAACGACGGCACGGCCTGGCGCGTCCAGAACGCGGCCGACTACCCCGAGGAGATGACGCTCACCCAGGCGCTCGCGACGTCCCCGAACACGGGCTTCGTGATCCTGCAGGAGCAGGCGGGCCTCAACAACGTCGTCGACATGGCCTACAAGCTCGGCATGCGCGAGACCCTCACCGGCGTCAACCGCGGCGCGGAGCCCCTGAAGTCCGACGGCTCGAACGGCCCGTCGCAGGGCGACTGGACCAAGCAGAACAACGCCGGCTCGTACACCCTCGGCCCCGGCGCCACCAGCGTCCTCGAACTGGCCAACGTGGCCGCGACCATCGTCTCCAGCGGCACCTGGTGCCCGCCGAGCCCGGTGGAGAAGGTCATCGACCGCTACGGCAAGGACGTCCCGCTGAAGGAAGCGCCCTGCGAGCAGGCCGTGGAACCGGACCTGGCGAACAGCCTCGCCCAGGGCATGTCCCACGACACGACCGGCAGCGGCACGGCAGCGACCGCGGCGAGCGGCTCCGGCTGGAACCGCCCGGCCATCGGCAAGACCGGCACCACCGAAGAGCACAAGTCGGTCGCCTTCCTGGCCGCGACCCCGCAGTACGCGGGCGCCGTCATGACCTACGCCGACGGCAACAACCCGCAGGTCATCTGCGCCAACCCGATCCGCCTCTGCCCCGGTAGCTCGCAGGGCGTCTTCGGTGGCCAGGTAGCCGCACCGACCTGGTTCAACGCCATGAAGGTGATCCACGAAGGCCTCCCGGTGGCACCGCTGCCGCCGGCCGCACCCAGGTACAAGTAAGCCCCGCTCGGCCAGAGGGCCGCCGGACGCCACGTGCGTCCGGCGGCCCTTTGCGTTGAGCGGGGGAGGGCAGGGCCGGTGCGGTGGGTGGAGGCTGGAGGGAAGCGGCTGAGCGGAGTGGCGGCCGCGCGGAGCGGCGGCCAGGTAGTGGGCTGGGGGTGGGGCCTGCCTTGGGGTGGGGCCGGACGGGCGGTTGGGCGGTGAGGCCGGGGGAATGGCCGAGCGGAGCATCTGACACGCCCGCCCGCCCAGCAAGGCAGGGCGGAGGCCGCCGGACTGAAGGGCAACGCCGAAGGCAAGCCACCCCTGCCGCCCAATGCAACGGCGAAGCTGAGGCGTCCCTCCGCGCTCAAAGGGCGACGGCGAAGCCGAGCCGCCTTGCCGCCAGCGGCAATGGCGGAGCCGAGGCGTGTGAACCTCTCCCTGCTGGTCAAGCCCCAATCGCTATCGGCGCGAAGAGGCGATGACCGGCACCGGCTCGGTACTGCCTGAGCGACCACCCTCGCAAGGCGCCCGTTCGCACGGCAGGTGACCACCCCGCTGGAACGCGACAAACGCCCGCAAACCGACCCGCACGCCGCGCCTGCTCGCCCTCGAACGCGCCTGCCCGCAGCCTGCCTGTCAGTAGCCCGCAGCTAGCGCCTACAGTGCGCCCGCCTACTGCGCCCGCCCCAGCCGCATACCGCCCGCAAGCCACCAAACCTCGGGCCAACGCCTGCCCAAACGACCCAACCACCCGAAGTAACCACCCCGGCAGGGCCCATCCCCGCCCCACCACCAAGCAAACCTTTCACGATAAAGCGACTGACCAGTGGAAACACCAACCCGGGGATTGGTTCAAAGCCCGTTGACCAAGGCCTAAACCAAGTGGCTACCCAAAGTGACGAGCAGTGGGCCTAATCACCTGAACACCCACTTCGCTTGCCCGCGCCGGTCACACGAGGTTACGTTCTGCGCCGCATGTCACGGTTCGATAACCGCAAGGACACGGATCTCCCCCGAAGCGGTCCAGTCCACCACCGGGCCCCCGAAGCCCGCAGCCAGGCCCCCCGACGCCAGGCGAAGCGCGGTCATCCGAACTCCCCCGAGTGCATGGAGACAGGTTTTGGCACGGCATCGTTCGAAGGGTCCCCTGGTCGACGTCATCACCAAGGTGGACCTGGACCGCAAGAAGGCCGTTGCGGTGGTGGTCGCCGCAGGCGCCCTCGCCGGCGCCGGTTTCGCCCAGGCGGCTACCGCCGTCACCCCGGTGGACCGCTTGATCGCCCCCGTCGCGGCCACCAAGAACCTCGCTGCGGCGATGACCGCCGAGAAGCAGGCGCCGCAGGGTCCGCAGACGATCCACGACGTCAACACCGGCTCCGAGGCGCGCAAGCTGCTGCAGGCCGAGCAGATCCAGGCGCAGTTCCACGTCGCCGAGGCGCTCAAGTCCGCCGAGGGCGCCTTCGCGCAGCGGCAGGAGGCCGCCAAGGCCGAGGCTGCGCGGATCGCGGCCGACACCGCGCGCATCGCGGCCGAGGAGGAGGCGAAGCGGCCCAAGTGCGTGCGGCCCGCCCAGGGCTCGTTCACGTCCGGGTTCGGTGCCCGCTGGGGTACCAGCCACAACGGCGTCGACATCGCGAACGCCATCGGCACGCCGATCGTCGCCGTCATGGACGGCACTGTCGTCGAGGCCGGGCCCGCGTCCGGGTTCGGGCTGTGGGTTCGCGTTCGGCACGACGACGGCACCATCACCGTCTACGGGCACATGAACACCATCGACGTTCCGCAGGGTGCGAAGGTCAAGTCCGGGCAACAGATCGCGACGATCGGCAACCGCGGCCAGTCGACCGGGCCGCACCTGCACTTCGAGGTGTGGGTCGCGGGCGGGCAGAAGGTCAACCCCGTCGGCTGGCTCGCCGAGCGCGGTGTGAGTCTCTGACCGAACACGGTCACACGATCACGAGAAGTCCCGATAGTCTCCGGCCACGCCGCCGTGCATGAGGTGCGGCGGCGCGGAGACCGGAGCCGAGCCAGTGATCTACCGCAGCCCCCTGCCCGCGGTGGCCGTTCCCGACCGCACCGTTCCGGAGCACGTGCTGGAACGCGCGCGGCACAACGACAAGCTCGCTCTCGTGGACGCCGTCACGGGCGAGTCGCTCACGTACGCCGAGTTGGCACGACAGGTCGAGACGACGGCCAAAGGCTTGGTGCGCAACGGCATCAGGCCCGGTGACATCGTCGCGATCGCCAGCGCCAACCGGCCGCGGTACGCCGTCGGCCTGCACGCGGTCCTGGCCGCGGGAGCGACGGCCGCGCTCATCAACCCGATGCTCACACCGCCGGAGATCGCGCGGCTGAAGGACCTCGCGAACGTCACGAGGACGCTCGACCTCGACGACCTTCCCGCGAGCGACGCCGATTCGCTCCCACCGGGAAACCCCGCCGGCACCGCCGTCGTCCTCTTCTCCAGCGGCACAACGGGTCTCACGAAGGCCGTCGGCCTGAGCCACCGCGCGCTCGTCGCGAACCTGGAGCAGCACCGGCCGGGCTGGCGCATCGACGAGACCGACGTCCTCGCCGCGAACCTGCCGTTCTTCCACGTCTACGGCTTCACGATCATCCTCAACTCCGGTCTGCTCGGCGGCGCCACGCTCGTCACCATGTCCCGCAGCGACGCCGGCACCTACTTGCGGCGACTCGCGGAACACCGCGTCACACGGGCGTTCCTGGTGCCGCCACTCGCCGCGGCCATCGCGGACCACGAAGAGCCGGTCCCGGAGCTCAGCCTCAAGCTCGTCCTCTGCGGCGCCGCGCCACTCGGCGACGCCGTCCGCCGCGAGGCCGAGCGCAAGCTCCAGGCACCCGTCCGCCAGGGTTACGGCCTCACGGAAGCCGGTGGCACACACCAGACATTCGACGGTGACGTGGAATCCGACCCCGCGAGCGTCGGTGTGCTCTGTCCCGGCACGGAAGCGCGGATCGTCGAGCCGGGGACCACGACGGACGCGGCGGAGGGTGAGATGCTCATCCGCGGTCCGCAGGTGATGGACGGCTACCTCGGTGACGAACGGGCCACGCGCGAAGCCTTCGTGGACGGCTGGCTGCGCACCGGTGATCTGGTGCGCGTCCACAACGGCCGGTTCCACGTCGTGGACCGCATCAAGGAAATGATCAAGTACAAGGGTTACCAGGTCGCGCCTGCCGAGTTGGAGGCGGTGCTGGGGCGCCATCCCGCAGTTCAGGACGCGGCGGTGATCGGTGCGCCCGATCGGGTTAACGGCGAGATCCCGAAAGCCTTCGTGGTCACGCAAGGCGACGTCACCGCGGACGAACTGATGGCCTTCGTGGCGGCGGAGGTGGCGCCGTACAAGAAGATCCGCCAGGTTGAGTTCGTGCGAGAGATACCGAGATCCGTGTCAGGCAAGGTCCTTCGCCGTCTGCTGAAGGACGTCTCGCAGTGAAGGTGCTGATCACCGGCGGCGCCAAGGAGCTCGGCAGGGCGTTCAGCGGCGTCCTTGCCGCGCAAGGACATCAGCTCGTCCTCACCGGTCGCGACGAGGAGGCGCTCGCCATCGCCGAGGCCGAGCTGAAGGCCCAGGGCGCCGCCGTCGAGGCGCACGTCGCGGACCTGGGTGATCCGCACGCGACGGCCAAGCTGATCGAGAGCCTCGGCGGGATCGACGTGCTGGTCAACAACGGTGCGCTCGGCGGGCCGGTCGGTCCGACGTGGCAGGTCGACGAGAACGACTGGTGGCACACGTTCGAGGTGAACCTGCGCGGCACCGCGTTCGCCGCGAACGCGGCCATCCGCACGATGACGAGCGGGCGGATCATCAACGTGGTCAGCAACGCCGGTGTGCACCGATGGCCTTACGTCACCGCGTATTCGGTGTCCAAAGCGGCCGTGGTCAAGCTGACCGAGAACCTCGCGGTCGAACTGAAGCACCGGCCGATCGCCGTGCTGAGCTACGACCCCGGCATGGTCGACATCGGCCTGATGCGCCGCGGCGCCGAGATGGACTCCGGCGATCCGCACCAGCGGAAGATCTCGGAGTGGGCGAGGTCTCAGCGCGCTGCGGGCAGGTTCACCCCGGTGGAGCAGTCGGCCGATCTTTTGGCCCGAATCGTGCGCGGAGAGTTCGATCACCTCTCCGGCGGCTTGATCACGCCGAAGGACAGCTGAGAAATTTTCCTCGTTTGATGCGTACATAAGGCCCTTCCTCGCCGACGGGTCAACGGGGATCGTCGCGAGTGGCTCCCCAAGTCCTCAGGAGGCGTCGTGCCTGTCGGAACATCCCCTGCTGCCCTGAATCTGGCCGCGCACCTCGAACCGGCTCACCTCGAACTCGCCCGCGACCCGTTGCACGTCGAACTGCCGGCGGACGTGCGCGACCGGATCGCGCGCTGCCGCGGGTTCGTGCTCGAAGTCAGCGCGTCCGGACGCGCGATCTACGGCGTCACAACGGGTTTCGGCCCGCTCGTCGAGTTCGCGGGCCGTCCGGACAGTGCCGGTCAATGTGACAACACCATCTTCCACCTCATCGTCGGCCACGGTGAACTGCTGCCACCCGCCGTCGCCCGCGCGGCCGTGCTCGCGCGGCTCTTCTCGTTGGCGCAAGGGCGATCCGGAGTGTCCGAGCAGGTCGTGGACTCGCTGACTGCCATGCTGGACACCGAATTCGCCCCAGCCGTACCACGTTTGGGCTCAGTCGGTGCGAGTGGTGATCTCCAGCCACTCGCTTATGTGGCACATGCTTTGCGCGGTAACGGGAACGCCTTCTTCCAAGGGCGACTGATGCCCGCCGTGGAAGCGCTTGCACTGGCCGGACTCGAGAAACTGGTGCTGGACGGGCGTGACGCGCTCGCTCTGGTGAACGGCATTTCGGTGACCGCCGCAGCACTCGGACTCGCTGTCGCGCAGGCGGTTCGCGCGCGGCGGACGGCGGAGTTGTTGTCCGCCTTGATGACCGACGTCCTCGGCTGCGGCACCGAGTTCACGTCGGTTGGACTGCTGGCCGCGTTCGGGCATCCGGACGTCGCTGAATCGGGCGCGTCCATCAGGACCTGGCTCGAAGGCAGCACGCCGTCCGGTGCGCGCCCGTTGCAGGAGCCGTACAGCATCCGGTGCACACCACAGCTGATCGGCGCGGCCGGCACGAGCGTGCGGCACGCCGACGAGGTGGTGCGCCGCGACCTCAACGGCGTGAGCGACAACCCGTTGTTCTTCCCGGAGACCGGGGAGGTCGTGCACGGCGGCAACTTCTTCGGCCAGCCCAGTGCTTTCGCGGCCGACCAGCTCAACGTCGCCCTGGTGCAGCTGGGCAACCTGGCCGAACGTCAGCTCGACCTGATGGTGGATCCCCACCGCAGCAACGGGTTGCCGCCGATGCTCAGCCCGCTGCCCGGTCACCACCACGCGCTGCAGGGAGTCCAGCTCTGCGCGACCGCCACCGTGGCCGCGATGCGCAGGGCCGCCACACCGGCCTCGACGCAGAGCCTGCCGACGAACCTGCACAACCAGGACGTCGTCCCGTTCGGCACTCAGGCCGCGCTGACGGCGCTCGACCAGGCGCGCCTGCTGCGGTATCTGCACGCCGGTCTCGCGATCGCGCTGCGCCAGGCCGTGCACGTCGGCGCACGCCGCCCGCAGGGGGCGCGGCTCGCGGCGGTGTTCGACCGGCTCGCGGACGAGGTGCCACCGATCGCGGAGGACCGGCCACTCGACATCGCGCTGGGCCGGGTGGCGGACGTCCTCGACAGTCTCGTGTCCGAAGTGGAGTGTGCTTGATGAGTGCTCCCGTCTGCCTCCCCCGGTGGGGGCACACCTGGGTGGACCTGCCCGTCCTGCGGCTGCCGATGCCGGACGCGGAACTGATCCCGTGCGCGACCGGCTGCTTCCAGACGCCGATCGCCATCCGCACGCCGGAAGATCCGGTCGAGCGCGCCGTGCACCGGTGGTTTCTCGGCCATCACGGCGCATTTCTGGTCTGGAGGTTTCTTTCGGCTTCACTCGATCGGCTGATACGTGAGCCTGATTCGCGGCTAGTCCGCCTCGCTGCGCTTGGATACGACGCGTACTCGGTGATGCTCGCCTATTCGGGCAGTTGTTCCCGTGAGGTGTACGAGGACGTCATCCGGCCGATGATGGTGACGTTCGACCCGGCGTTCAGCGGGCGATGGGCACGTGACTACGAGCCACTGCCCGGCCTGCTGCGCCGGGCGCGTGCCGCTCTGGGGTCCGTGGCGGCCGAACCGCTCACCTCTGCGAGCAAGGCGAACCTGGTGGCGCACATGGAGGTCATGCGCAGGCTCGTGCCCGGCGGTCCGTCGCTGCTGCGCGAGTCCGGCCGTGCGCGCATGTCCACCACCGACACCGAACGGGCCCGGTTCGACGAGTTCTTCCTCGTCAGCCGGGAGAACGTGTGCGTGAGCCGTTACGACGCGCATCGCGCCGCCGTTTTGTCCGCGATCGGTCATGACCTCGCGAAACACCCGCTGAGCCCCGAGTACGGAGAGACACTCAGGACGTTCGCCACCCGACTATGAGAGAAGGCCGCGCGTGAACGACTTCAAGGCCGTGGTCATGACCCCGCAGATCTACCGCTACGTGCGCGAGCAGGCAGGCCGGCCCAGCGCGGTGCAGGAGAAGCTGATCGCCCGCACGCTGGAGCTCGGCGACTCGGCGGAGATGCAGATCCCGCACGAGCAGGCGGTGCTGCTGTCGCTGCTGGTCAAGATCACCGGCGCGCAGACCGTGGTCGAGGTCGGCACCTACACCGGCTACTCCACGCTGGCGTTCGCGCAGGCACTTCCCCCGTCCGGCAAGGTCATCACCTGCGACGTCTCCGCCGAGTGGACCTCGATCGCGGAGGAGGCGTGGCAGGCGGCGGGCGTGCGCGACCGGATCGACCTGCGGCTCGGCGCGGCGGCCCAGACGCTGGCCGAGCTGCCGGAGGAGCCGGTCATCGACCTGGTGTTCATCGACGCGGACAAGGTCGGGTACGTCCACTACTGGGACCTGCTGGTGCCGCGCGTGCGGCAGGGCGGCCTGCTGCTCGCCGACAACACCCTCTACTACGGCGAGGCGGCCGACGAGCAGCCGGAGGGCAACGCCGCCGCGATCGACGCCTTCAACAGGTTCGTGCTCGCCGACACGCGGGTCGAGTCGGTGCTGGTGCCGATCGCGGACGGGCTGACCATGGCCCGCAAGAGGTGAGGTTGTGGGCATACCGACCGGTCGGTAGGGTGGCGTGAAGTCATTGACATTTTTGAAAGCTTTGGGCTCGTGACGTTGTCGACACGCGAGAAAAGCGCTCGCGTGTCGACAACGTCACGAGCGACATGGAGGCGTTCATGGCTCGTTGGGGAATCACGCTGCCGCTGATCGGTGTGCCGGTGCTGGAGCACCGCGCGCTGGTCTCCGAGCTCGCCGGGCTCGGCTACACGGACGTGTGGTCGGCCGAGACGACCGGCACCGACGCGTTCACGCCGCTCGCCCTGGCCGCGCAGTGGTCCTCCGAGCTGCGCTTCGGCACGGCGATCGCGCCCGTCTACACCCGCGGCCCGGCCACGCTGGCGATGACCGCGGCGACGCTCGCGGAGGTGAGCGGTGGCCGGTTCGTGCTGGGCATCGGCTCGTCGTCGCCCGCCATCGTGCAGCGCTGGAACGCGATCCCGTTCGAGGAGCCGTTCAAGCGCACCCGCGACACGCTGCGCTTCCTGAAGGCCGCGCTGGCGGGCGAGAAGGTCTCCGCCGACTACGACACGTTCTCGGTGAAGGGCTTCAAGCTGGAGCGCCCGCCCGCCGAGAAGGTGCCGATCATGCTCGCGGCGCTGCGCCCGAACATGCTGCGCCTGGCCGGTCGCGAGGCCGACGGCGCGATCACGAACTGGCTCGCCGCCTCCGACGTGCCGCAGGTGCGTTCCGAACTCGGCGACGCCGAGCTCGCGGCACGGATCTTCGTCTGCCCGACCGAGGACGCCGACGCCGCGCGGGCGCTGGGCCGCATGCTGATCAGCACGTACCTGACCGTGCCGGCCTACGCGGCGTTCCACGACTGGCTCGGCCGCGGCGAGGCGTTGCGCCCGATGCACGAGGCGTGGGCGGCGGGCGACCGCAAGGCCGCGTCGAAGGCGATCCCGGACGAGGTCGTGGACGCGCTGGTCGTGCACGGGTCGCTCGGCCACTGCCGTGACCGCGTGGCCGAGTACCAGGCCAACGGGGTCGACACCCCGATCATCGCGCTGCTCCCGACCGGGGGCGACCAGGCCGAGCAGGTACGCGCGCTCGCACCCCAGGGGTAACCCGTGCCCAGCGCGACCGAGCAGAAGATCATCGACGCGGCTGTGCGCCTGTTCGCGTCGCAGGGCTACGACGCGACCTCGGTGCAGGAGATCGTCAAGGCCGCCGAGGTCACCAAGGGAGCGCTGTACCACTACTTCCGCTCGAAGGACGACCTGCTCTTCGAGATCTACCGGCTGCTGATCACGGCCCAGTCCGCCGACATGGACCGGATCATCGGCCTCGGCCTGTCCGCCGCCGAGACGGTGCGCGAGATCCTGGCTTCGCTCGTCATCTCGACGGCCGAACGGGTCGACGAGACGGCGGTGTTCGTCCGGGAGCTGCACCGGCTCGGCGAGGACCGGATGACGGACTTCCGCGCCGAACGCCGCCGCTACCACGAGACGTTCCTCGCGGTCGTGGAGAAGGGGCAGGCGGACGGCGAGTTCAGCTCCGTCGTGCCCGCGGACACCGTCGTGCGGATCGCGCTGGGCGTCGTGAACCAGCTGCCCATGTGGTTCCGGCCGGACGGCCAGAAGACGCCCGCCCAGCTGGCCGGGGAGATCGCCGACTTCGTGCTGGCCGGATTGAGATGACGAATTAGTGCGCGTTAAGCGCGGTCTGGTCGACTACGTCCGTGCTGAACCTGTTGTTCGCGACCATGCCCATCCCCGGCCACGTCGCGCCGTTGCTGCCCATCGCCCGTGCGCTGACCGGGCGGGGCCACCACGTGCGTTGGTGCACCGGCCGTGTGTTCGCGGACAGGATCACCGCCACCGGTGTGGAGTTCGTCGCGATGGACCCGTCGATCGACCACCAGGGCCGCAACGTCGACGAGTTGTTCCCCGAGCGCGCCAGGCTCAAGGGCATCGCCAAACTGCGCTACGACATGACCGCGGTCTTCCTCGACCCGGTCCCCGCGCAGGTCGGTGACCTGCGGCGGGTGCTGGCCGAACGGCCGGCCGACCTCGTGCTGAACGACGCCGCGTACCTCGGCGCGAGCGTGTTCGAACAGCTCGGTGGCCCGCGCGCCGTCAGCGTCGGCGTCACGCCGATGATGCTGCCCGCACCGGACGTGCCGCCGTTCGGGCCCGGCCTGAGGCACCGGACCGGCCCGCTCGCCCGGTTGCGGTACGCGGTCGTGCGCGCGCTGCTGGACAACGTGGTGTTCAAGCCCGTGTACGGGCACCGCGACCGGATCTTCACCGGCCTGGGGCTGCCCAAGGGCGAGCGCGGCCTCGCGACCGTGTCACCGCACCTGCACCTGCAGAACGGCATCGCCGGCCTGGAACACCCGCGCTCGTTCATGCCGCCGCAGGTGCGGTTCGTCGGCGCGCTGGTCGACCCGGCACCGGCGGCCGTGCTGCCGGACTGGTGGGACCGCATGATCACCGCCGGCCGCCCGATCGTGCACGTCACCCAGGGGACGGTCGCGGACATGGACCTGGGCCAGCTCGTGCTGCCCGTCATCCGCGCACTCGCGGACGAGGACGTCACCGTCGTCGCCAGCACCGGCGCGCACGACGTGGGACCGTTGCCCGCCAACGCCTTCACCGCACCGTTCCTGCCCTACGACCGGCTGCTGCCGGAACTGTCCGCCATGGTCACCAACGGCGGCCTGGGCGGAGTGCAACTCGCACTCGCCCAGGGCGTCCCGCTGGTCGTGGCGGGTGCGACGGAGGACAAGCCCGAGGTCGCCGCCCGCGTCGAACGGTCCGGCGCCGGGCTGAACCTGCGCACGTCGACGCCGTCGGAGAAGGCGATCAAGGCCGCGGTGCGCGAGGTGCTGCACGGCGGGACGTTCCGGCTGCGGGCGCGCGAGCTCGCGGCGGAGTACCGGCTGCACGACGCCGGCTCGCTCAGCGCCGACCACGTCGAACGGCTCGCCCGGACCAGCCCGGTGCGGACCGCCTGATCCCCGATCATCCCGGCAGGGATCCTCTTCGTGCCGCTCCGCGTCCCAGCTCCCGGGTAACGGCGGGAGTCGCGAGATCGACTCCCACAGCAGGGGGTCTTCATGTCGCATCTGCCGCAGCACCAGCCACCGGAGTACGGCGTCGCGCCGCCGTTGCACGACGAGGTGCGCAGGACGCGGAAGGGCCCGTGGATCTTCCTGCTGGTCATCGCGCTGCTGGCTGTGGGCGGCGTGATGTACGGGCCTCGCGCGGTGGACGCGGTGCGCGACGCCGTTCAGCGGGCTGAACCGGAGCCAGGGCCGCCACCGCCGGTGCTGCTGCCGGAACCGCCTGCGGCACCGGCGAAGCGGGTCGTCGTGTTCGAGGTGACCGGCACCGGCAAGGCGTTCAACGTCACCGCGACCGTCGGTGCGTCCATCCACAACGAGGCGAGCGTGACGTTGCCGTGGACGCGCACCGTCGAGGTGCCCGCCGATCCCGCGTCCGAGTCCGTGATGCTCGTGGTGGTGGCGGGCCCGGACGGTGCCGAGGTGCACGGCAAGTACACGATCGACGGTGCGACTGTCCGCGAGGGCAAGGCTTCCGGGCCCTACGGCGTGCTGACGATCACCGACTCCTGAGTGCCGCCAGCGCCTTGTCCGCGTGCGCGTTCATGGAGAACTCGCTCTTGATCACCGCGATGATCTCGCGGTCGGTGCCGATGACGAACGTGTGCCGCTTGACCGGGATCGGCCCGAACCGGCGCCGCACGTCGTACTGCTCCGCGACGTCGCCGCCGGTGTCGGAGAGCAGCGGGTAGTCGAAGTCGTTCAGCTCGGCGAACTGCTTCTGCTTCGCCACGTCGTCCATCGAGATCCCGACGCGCTGGGCGCCTGCCTCCTCGAACTCCTTCGCGAGGTCGCGGAAGTGGCAGCTCTGCGCGGTGCACCCGGACGTCATGGCGCCGGGGTAGAAGAACAGCACGACCGGGCCGGCCTCGAGCAGCGCCGACAGCTTGCGGTCGGTGCCGTCCTGGTCGGGCAGTGTGAAGTCGGGGGCGAGGTCGCCGGGCTTCATGGATCTCCAATACGCTCGGGCCGTGACCAGCATGTCCGACGTGGCCAAGGCCGCAGGGGTGTCCGCTGCGACCGTATCGCGTGCGCTGCGGGGCGAACCGGGCGTGTCCGAGGCGACCAGGCAGCACGTGAGCGAGATCGCGCGGCGCATGAAGTACGCGATCGCGCGGGACGCCTCCTCTTTGGCCGGTGGCCGCCGGTACGCGATCGCGGTGCTGACGTCCGAGGTCAGCCCGGTGCTGGCGGGCGCGGAGGGCGCGTTGCGGCAGGCCGGGTACGACGTGCTGCTCTACGTGCTGGGTGACGCGGACGCGCGTGCGAAGTTCTTCGGTGAGCTGCCGCTGGGGCGTCGTGTGGACGGTGTGCTGCTGCTGTCGATGTCGCTGTCCCCGGTGGAGCAGGTGGCGCTGGAGTCGCTGGAGGTCCCGCACGTCACGGTCGACGACACCGACCTCCGGCACGCGCTGCGGACCGCCGTGTCCCACCTGCAGGGACTGGGGCACCGCGACGTGGCCCTGGTGCTGGCCGACGGCGTCGACGAGTCGTACGACGAGATCCTGGTCGCCGCCGGGCTCACCGTGCGTCCCGAGTGGACGGTCTGGTGCTCGCCGACGGTCGACGGCGGCGAGCAGGTGGTCGACGTGCTGCTCGACGGCGAACGGCTGCCGACGGCGGTGATCAGCTCGAACGGCGCCGCGGCGGTGGGGATCTTCCTGCGGATGCAGCGCGACGGGCGCGCGGTGCCGGACGAGGTGTCCATCGTGTCGCTGGACGGGCAGGAACTCACCCGCGTCGTCGGGCTGACCGCCGTCGAGGGGGCGGCGAAGGCGCAGGGGGAGCGGGCCGTCGCCGACCTGTTCACGCTGATCAGGGGCGGGGAGATCGAACCGGCGGAGCACCAGGTGCGGCTGGTCGTGCGCAACTCCAGCGGGCCCGTCGCCTGAGTAGGGTGGCGGCCATGCCCGCCGAAGAACGCCTGACCGAGCTCGCCGCGCTGCCGACCACCCCCGGCTACGCCCACGCCGTGACGGTCACCGGGAAGCTCGCGTTCATCTCCGGTCAGGTGGCGGTCGACGCGGCCGGGTGCGTGGTCGGGGTCGACGACCTGGCGGCGCAGACGCGGCAGGCGCTGAGCAATCTTCATCACGTCATCCGGAGGTTTGGCGCCGACTGGTCGGATGTCGTGAAGTTCACCTGGTTCGTGCTGGACGCGTCAGAGGTGCAGACGATTCGCGACGTGCGTGACGAAATCCTGCGTCCCGCGCTGGGCGAGGTGCACAACCCGGCCAGCACGTTGGTTCAGGTGGCGGCGTTGTTCGGACCCGATTTCCTGGTCGAGGTCGAGGCCGTCGTCGCCATTCCGGATGAAGCATCGGATGTCTAAGTAAAAGCACCTCTGCGTGTGCGTCCCGACCGGCCTGCACCCATCGGGTGACCAGGGACCATTTGCTCTGGTAATGCGGACCGAGCTGTGACATAGCTTGTAGGTGTGGAGCAGTTGCTGACGCGGCTGGCGGACGCTTGGGGCGTAGCCACTCGGTACGAAAACGCGGACCAGCAAGAGGTCTCGGTCGATCGTGACGTCGTGGTGAAGATCCTCGCCCGGTTCGGAGTCGACGCGTCCACTGAGGACTCGGTCGTCCGCGAGCTCGCCGAGGTCGAGCGGCGCAGGGCCGAGCAGAAGCTCCCTCCCACGATCGTCATCCGCGAGTACGAGACGTACGACCTCCGGGGTCCCGCGACCATCGAGCTCGAGGACGGTACCTCGTTCGCCGTCGAACGGCACGTGCCCGACTCGGTGCCGCTCGGCTGGCACCGCGTGGTGACCGAGGACCAGACCGTCACGCTCGCCGTCGCGCCCAGGACGCTGCCGGAGGTGCCCCGCACCTGGGGCTGGATGCTGCAGCTCTACGCGGCGCGCTCGAAGGAGTCGTGGGGGATGGGCGACTTCGCCGACCTCGCCACGATCGCCCGCAGGTCGTCCCTCGAACTCGACGCCGGCGTCGTGCTGGTGAACCCGGTGCAGGCCCCGAGCCCGACGCACCCCGTCGAGCGCTCGCCGTACTCGCCGACGACCCGCCGGTTCGCGAACCCGCTGTACCTGCGCGTCACCGACACGGCCGAGTTCCTGCAGGCCTGCCCGCGCACCCGGCAGCTCATCCGCGACCTCAAGCCCGCGAACGAGGACCTGATCGACTACGACGCCGTGTGGGAGGCGAAGAAGCAGGCACTGGAACTGCTCTTCCCCGGCGGCGAGGTCGAGATGGACGCCGAGCTGGAGAAGTTCGCGACCTACTGCGCGCTCGCCGAGACCCACGGCAAGGACTGGCGCGAATGGCCGGAGGACCGCGCCGACCCGCCGGCCGAACGGGTCGGGTTCTACGCCTGGCTACAGCACCTCTGCACCCGCCAGCTCCAGGACGTCCGGCTCGCCGCGCACGAGGCCGGCATGGCCGTCGGCGTCATCCACGACCTGCCGGTGGGCGTCGACCCCGGTGGCGCGGACACGTTCGCCGATCCCGACGCGTTCGCCATCGACGTCACGGTGGGCGCGCCGCCCGACGCGTTCAGCGCGGACGGCCAGGGCTGGGGCCTGCCGCCGTGGCGCCCGGACAGGCTCGCCGAGACCGGCTACCGGCCGTTCCGGCAGGTGCTGCGCAGCGTCCTGCAGCACGCGGACGGCATCCGCATCGACCACGTCGCCGGCCTGTGGCGGCTCTGGTGGATCCCGCCGGGCGAGCCGCCGTCGCGCGGCACGTACGTCCACTACGACGCGGACGCCATGCTCGGCGTGCTCGCGCTGGAGGCGTACCGGGCGGGCGCGGTCGTGGTCGGCGAGGACCTCGGCACGGTCGAGCCGATCGTCACGAAGACGTTGCAGGAGAACGGCATGCTGACCAGCGCCGTCCTCTACTTCCAGCGCGACTACTACGCGGAGGGCCACCCGCTGATCCCGCCGTCGCAGTGGAACCCGAACCAGATGGCCAGCATCTCGACGCACGACCTGCCGACCGCGGCGACGTTCTTCGCCGGACCGGACGGCCCCGACTTCGACGAGCTGATGCGCCAGGAGGGCGTCAAGCCCGCGGACAGGGTCGAGGGCGCCCACGAACTGCTCGCGCAGGCACCCTGCGCGTTGGTCCTGACTTCACCTCAGGACGCTCTGCGGGAAACCCGGCAGCCGAACGTGCCGGGCACGATCGACGAGCACCCGAACTGGAGAATTCCCCTGCCGGTGGAGCTGGACGAGTTCTTCCCCCGCGTCCGCGAGATCACCCGGCCGCTCCGCAGCCGCGGAAGATGAAACTTTTGCGTAACGGCAGGTCATGGACCTGAGGAGTACTGTAAGGCCGTCACCGGACGGCGGAAGACGAACGTTCTTGGAGGTGGCGTACCAAATGAGCTCAGCCGTGGGCACGCGGACATCGACCGGCGTGCTTGAACTGGCCGTCGAGCAGGTCCTCGCTTCGGTGAGGCCCACTGCGCTCGGCGACCCGGTCGTCGGGGCACGGCGCGCGGAGGAATCCCTGCGTGACGCGCTGCGGGACGCAGGTCCCGTGGACGACAACACCGCCCTGCAGTACGCGCTGGCGTGCGCGGAGGCCGCGTGTGAACACCTGAAGTACGTGGAGATCCAGGAAGCCCGCACGTTGCTGACCGCCGCCCGCGGCCAGTTGGTGCTGGCGCACGAAGGAGTGTGACTGCGTCCGGTAGTCGCCGACGGGTGACGATCACACGATCGAATCAAGCCGCTCCCACTCTCGTGAGAACCTTGCTGCAGCGGGCCCGAAATCGTCAGTGCCCGCTCGTAGGGTTCAGGTGTGATCGTTCACCAGGCCTACCGGTCCGCAACAGACCCGGCACAGGCGCGGGCACTGCCCGCGCACCGTGGTGCCGCGAGGTCCGCGCGTGCTTCGGCGCACGCGCCGCGTCGCAGATCCCGCGCAGTCCCCATCGCGGAGTTCCGGCGGCGACAGGAGTACAAAACGTCCCGGCGGGGTAGTTGTCTGGTCGTGGCAGACCGCTCGTTCCCGTCGTCCCAGGCCCGCTCGGATCGTGGTGCGGTGAAAGCCGAGCTGACGCGCCTCGAACCCAGGCGGGCGGACCGGACGTGGCGCCGACCGGAAGACCCGCTTCCCGTGGGCTGGTGGCCTTGAGACGTCGACCCCCACCGGGTGACCGGTTCCGACGAAAACCCGACCTGCCGTGCGACAACGACGTGATGCCACGGCGTTGCCGCACGGATATGGTCTGTCAGCAGCTAGTTTCTTGTGACGAGGAGCATTGTGCGACCCTGGCCCGGTAGGCCCTACCCGCTCGGCGCCGGCTACGACGGCGTGGGCACCAATTTCGCCCTGTTCTCCGAAGTCGCGGAGTACGTCGAGCTCTGCCTCTTCGACGAGGACGGCACGGAGACACGCGTGAGGCTGCCGGAGGTGGACGGTTTCGTCCACCACGGCTACCTGCTCGGCGTAGGCCCGGGACAACGCTACGGATACCGCGTGCACGGCCCGTACGACCCGGCCCGAGGCCTGCGGTGCAATCCCAACAAGCTGCTGATCGACCCGTACGCCAAGGCCATCTCCAACGGCCTGTCGTGGGACGAGGCGCTGTACGGCTACAAGTTCGGCTCGCCGGACGAGCGCAACGACGACGATTCCGCGCCCTACGTCTCGAAGTCCGTGGTGGTGAACCCGTTCTTCGACTGGACGAACGACAGGCTGCCGAAGACGCCGTACAACGAGAGCGTCATCTACGAGACGCACGTCCGCGGTCTCACCATCGACCACCCGGAGATCCCGCCGCGCCTGCGGGGCACGTACGCGGGTCTCGCGCATCCGGTGATGATCGACCACCTCGTCAAGATGGGCATCACCGCGGTCGAGCTGATGCCGGTGCACCAGTTCATCAGCGACCACACGCTGGCGGAGCGCAGGCTCAGCAACTACTGGGGCTACAACACGATCGGGTTCTTCGCGCCGCACGACGGCTACGCGGCGTTGCCGCTCAACCAGGTGCAGGAGTTCAAGGGCATGGTCAGGGCCCTGCACCAGGCGGGCATCGAGGTCATCCTCGACGTCGTCTACAACCACACGGCGGAGGGCAACCACCTCGGGCCCACGCTGTCGATGCGCGGTATCGACAACGAGTCGTACTACCGGCTCGAGGACGACGACCCGCAGTACTACACGGACTACACGGGCACCGGCAACTCGCTGAACGTGCGGACGCCGCACACGCTGCAGCTCATCATGGACTCGCTGCGGTACTGGGTCACCGAGATGCACGTCGACGGTTTCCGGTTCGACCTCGCGGCGACGCTGGCGCGCGAGTTCTACGACGTGGACCGGCTGGCGACGTTCTTCGAGGTCGTGCAGCAGGACCCGGTGGTGTCGCAGGTCAAGCTGATCGCCGAGCCGTGGGACGTCGGGCCCGGTGGCTACCAGGTCGGCAACTTCCCTCCACTGTGGACGGAGTGGAACGGCAAGTACCGCGACACGGTCCGCGACTTCTGGCGCGGTGAGCCCGCGACGCTCGGCGAGTTCGCGTCGCGCATCACCGGCAGTAGTGACCTCTACCAGGACGACGGCCGCCGGCCGTACGCGTCGATCAACTTCGTGACGGCGCACGACGGCTTCACGCTGAACGACCTGGTGTCGTACAACGAGAAGCACAACGAGGCCAACGGCGAGGACAACCAGGACGGCGAGAGCCACAACCGGTCCTGGAACTGCGGTGTCGAGGGGCCGACGGACGACGAGGAGATCCTCGCGCTGCGGCGGCGGCAGCGGCGCAACCTGATGGCGACGATGCTGCTGTCGCAGGGCGTGCCGATGATCGTGAACGGTGACGAGTTCGGCCGCACGCAGAACGGCAACAACAACGCCTACTGCCAGGACAACGAAGTCTCGTGGGTCGACTGGTCGCTGCTGGAGGCCAACGCCGAGCTGGCCGAGTTCACCGCGGCGCTCGCCGCGTTCCGCAAGGCCCACCCGGTGTTCCGGCGTCGCCGGTTCTTCGCCGGCCGGCCGATCCGCAAGGGCGAGGAGCTGCGCGACATCGCGTGGTTCACGCCGGCGGGCGAGGAGATGACCGAGCAGAACTGGGAGGACGACTTCGGCAGGTGCATCGTGGTCTTCCTCAACGGCGAGGGCATTCCCGACCTCGACTCGCGCGGTATGCGGGTGGTCGACGACTCGTTCCTGATGGCGTTCAACGCGCACCACGAGGACATCCAGATCACGTTGCCCGACACCGAGTACGGTCCTGAGTGGAGGGTCGTCGTGAACACCACGACCGGGGAGGTCGGCGGCAACGAGAAGCCGATCGCCGCGTCCGGGCAGCTGTCGCTCACCGCGCGGTCGCTCGTCGTGCTGCAGCGGGTGGGCTGATGGGCGCGCCGTCCTCGACCTACCGCGTCCAGTTCACCCCGTCGTTCACCTTCGCTGACGCCGCCGGCATCGCGGACTACCTGGCGCGTCTGGGAGTCGGCGCCCTGTACGGGTCGCCCATGCTCGACGCGCGGGAGGGCTCGACGCACGGCTACGACGTCACCGATCCGACTCTCGCGCGACCCGAGCTGGGTGGTGACGCCGGGCGGGTCGCGCTCCAGGACCGGCTGAAGGCGCTGGACCTCGGCCTGGTGGTCGACATCGTGCCGAACCACATGGTCGTGCCGAACCCGTGGTGGGAGGACGTGCTCGAGCACGGCCAGGCCTCGAAGTACGCGCGGTACTTCGACATCGACTGGTCGTCGGGCAAGGTGCTGCTGCCCGTGCTGGGCGAGGACGCTCCCGACGAGGTCCACGAGCACTACCTGAAGGCGAACTGGCGGCGCGGGAACACCGAGCTGAACTACCGCAGGTTCTTCGACATCACCGAGCTCGCGGCGGTGCGGGTCGAGGATCCCGAGGTGTTCGAGGCGACGCACCGGGCGGTGCTCTCGTGGGGTGTCACGGGGTTGCGCATCGACCACCCGGACGGGCTCGCCGATCCCGGCGGCTACTTCCGGCGGCTGCGCGAGCACTTCGACGGCTGGCTGGTCGTGGAGAAGATCCTCGGGCCGGACGAGTCGCTGCCGCAGAGCTGGCCGGTCGACGGCACCACGGGCTACGACGCGTTGCGCGAGATCTGCGGCGTGTTCATCGCACCCACGGACGCCTACGACGGTGACTTCCACGCGGTCGAGCACGCCTCGCGGCAGCAGGTAGCGGACTCGATCCTGGTGGCGGAGGTGCGCCGGATCGCGCGCCTCGTCGAGGGGGTGGAGTTCGAGGAGGCGTGCCGGGCCGTCGCCGAGGTGATGGTCAACTTCCCGGTGTACCGGTCGTACCTCCCGGAAGGCCTGGGGTACTGGGAGACCGCGGTCAGGCTGAGCAGGTCGCCCGCCGTGCGGGCGTTGGACGAGCAGGTCCGCGCCGATCCGCACGGCGAGTTGGCGACCAGGATCCAGCAGACGTCCGGCATGGTCGTCGCGAAGGGCACCGAGGACACCGCGTTCTACCGGTACACGAACTTCGTGGCGCTCAACGAGGTCGGTGGCTCGCCGGACAGGTTCGGCCTGCCCGTCGGCGAGTTCCACCAGCGCGCGGCCCGGCGTGAGGCCGCGGAGCCGAACGCGATGACCGCGCTGTCGACGCACGACACGAAGCGTTCGGAGGACGTGCGGGCGAGGCTCGCGGTGCTGGCGGAGATCCCGGACGCCTACCTGGCGTTCGAGGCCGCGATGACCGAGAAGCACGGCATCTCCGAACCGACGCTGAACCGCCTGGCGTGGCAGTCGGTCGTCGGCGCGTGGCCGCTCACCGAGGACCGGCTGGGCCAGTACCTGGAGAAGGCGTCGCGCGAGGCGAAGATCAGGACCTCGTGGGTCGACCGGAACGCCGAGTTCGACGCCGAGGTGGCCGCGTGGCCGGCGAAGGCGCTGAACGAGCCCGAGGTCGCCGCGTTCGCCGAACGGATCAAGGCGCCCGGCTGGTCGAACTCGCTGGGGCAGAAGCTGGTCCAGCTCACCGCGCCGGGCGTGCCGGACGTGTACCAGGGCACCGAGCTGTGGGACTTCTCACTGGTCGACCCGGACAACCGCCGGCCAGTCGACTACGACGTGCGCCGGGACCTGTTGGCGCGCATCGAATCCGGCTGGCTGCCGGAGGTCGACGACTCGGGCGCGGCCAAGCTCCTCGTGGTGCAGAAGGCCTTGCACGTGCGCAAGCGCGGCCTGCACGGCTACCGGCCGCTGCACGCCGAGGGCCCGGCCGCCGAGCACGTGCTGGCGTTCGAACGGTCCGGGGTGATCACGGTCGCGACGCGGCTGCCCGTCGGTCTGGAGCAGAAGGGCTGGCAGGACACGGTTCTGCCGCTGCCGGGTGCGAAGTGGACGGACGTCCTCACCGGGCGTCCGGCGACGGAGGACCTGGCGTCGTTGCTCGACACCTATCCGGTAGCGCTGCTGGTGCAGGGGGATCAGTGAGCTTCTCCGTCTGGGCGCCGACGCCCGAGTCGGTGCACGTGCGCGTCGACGGCTTCGACCACGAGATGAAGCGCGACGGCGACTGGTGGCATTCCGACGTGGAATCCCCGGCCGGTGCGGACTACGCCTTCGTCATCGAGGGTCACGCGTACCCGGACCCGCTGTCGCTGTGGCAGCCGGGCGGGGTGCACGAGGCCTCTCGGGTGTACTCCCACGAGTTCGAGTGGACCGACAGCGCGTGGACCGGCCGGGCGCTGCCGGGTGGCGTGATCTACGAGCTGCACATCGGCACGTTCACGCCGGAGGGCACGTTCGATGCCGCGATCGGCAAGCTCGACCACCTGGTGGACCTCGGCATCTCGTTCGTCGAGGTCATGCCGGTCAACAGCTTCGACGGCGTCGAGGGCTGGGGTTACGACGGAGTGCTGTGGGGTGCGGTCCACCAGCCCTACGGCGGGCCGGACGGGTTCAAGCGGTTCGTGGACGCGTGCCACGCGCGTGGCCTGGCCGTGCTGCTGGACGTCGTCTACAACCACCTCGGGCCGTCCGGCGCGTACCTCGACAAGTTCGGGCCGTACTTCGCCGGGCGCAACGACTGGGGCCCGGGCCTGAACCTGGACGGGCCGGGCTCCGACGAGGTGCGCCGGTACGTCATCGACAACGCGCTGCAGTGGCTGCGGGACTTCCACGTCGACGGGTTGCGGCTCGACGCGGTGCACGCGCTGGCGGACCAGCGGGCGACCCACGTCCTCGAGGAGATGGCCGTCGAGGTGGACGCGCTGTCGGCGTCCGTCGGCCGTCCGCTCACGTTGATCGCCGAGTCCGACCTGAACGACGCGAGGCTGGTGACGGCGCGCGAAGCCGGCGGCCACGGCCTGCACGCGCAGTGGTCGGACGATCTGCACCACTGCCTGCACGTCGCGCTGACCGGCGAGACCTTCGGTTACTACGAGGACTTCGCGGCGCCCGGAGCGTTGAAGAACACGCTGGAGAAGGTGTTCTTCCACGCCGGCACCTGGTCGTCGTTCCGTGAGAAGCACCACGGCAAGCCGGTCGACACCGCGCTGATCCCCGGTTACCGGTTCCTCGCGTACACGCAGAACCACGACCAGGTCGGCAACCGCGCCACCGGTGACCGGTTGCCCGCGTCGGTGTCGACGGGGAAGTTGTTGTGTGCGGCGGCAATCGTGCTGACCTCGCCGTACACGCCCATGATCTTCATGGGGGAGGAGTGGGCGGCGTCCACTCCGTGGCAGTTCTTCGCGTCGTTCCCGGACCCGCAGCTCGCGGAGGCCGTCCGGACCGGCCGGCGGCGTGAGTTCTCACGGCACGGCTGGGGCGAATCCGACGTTCCGGACCCGATGTCGCCTCAGACGGTCGAGAATTCGCGCCTGCGCTGGGACGAGGCACGGGAAGGTGACCACGCGAAGGTCCTGGAGACCTACAAGGCCCTGATCGCGTTGCGCCGCTCCCGCCCGGAGCTGGCCGACCCGCGACTGGACAGGTTCGTCGTGAAGCAGGACGGGGAGTGCTTCGTGTTGCACCGCGGAGCGATCCGCGTGGTCGTGAACCTCGGCACGACCCCCGTCCCGCTGCCTCACGGAGAAGTGCTGCTCGCCTCCTCGGCGAACCCGTCGTCGCTCCCGCCGGACTCGTTCGCGGTCGTCGCGTCGACGTGATCCCACAGCATCTGGTCGGCCAGGTCGACGGGCCGTCCCAGGTAGGCGTGCACGAACGCCGTGACCAGCCGGTCCGCGGCGACGTGCAGCTTGATGTTGTGGTGCTGGGAGATGTGCACCAGCAGCTGGAAAGCCTGCTGGGGTGTGCAGGGTTTGCGTGCGGCGATCAGGCCTGTGGCCTGCCCGATGACAGTCCGGGACACCAGAGCTTTGCGCAGCCCTGCCACCTCGGCCTCGAGGGCGGTGATTCTCGCGGACGACACCGCCGGCTCCTTTCGCGTCGTCATGTCACAGCGGCATGCCGGTGTGACGACGGTGCTCTGGAGCTGCATTGCGAAGGGCGGGCACACCCAGGGCAAGCCGTCACATCGGCTTGCGGCTGGGTTCTCAACCGCGAGTGATCACCTTATCAACTGTTTCGGACGGTGCTCGCCGGGTAACCGAGTTGCATGGGTGCCGATGAGAAGTTCGAGAACAAGGCCGAAGAACTCAAGGGTCGCGCGAAGGAAGCCGTCGGCGACGCCACCGACAACGAGCAGTGGCAGGCCGAGGGCCGCGCGGAGCGCGCCAAGGCCGACATCAAGCAGGCCGGCGAGAAGGTCAAGGATGCCTTCCGCTCGGACAAGTAAGAGTCCTGGCAAAGCCGCAGACGGCGCCCAGTACGTCCCTGACGGGGCGGACTGGGCGGCTTTGCGTTCGGCGTCAGAGGGGTGCCGCGGCTGCGAGCTCTACCGCGACGCGACGCAGACCGTGTTCGGCGAGGGGCCGGTACCGGCCCGCCTGATGGTGGTCGGGGAGTGCCCGGGCGATCGCGAGGACACCGAGGGGCACGTGTTCGTCGGGCCGGCCGGGCGGTTGCTGAACAAGGCGTTCGACGCCGCCGGCATAGATCGTTCGAAGGCGTACCTGACGAACGCGGTGAAGCACTTCCGGTTCATCGAGCGCGGGAAGCGCCGGATCCACCAGCAGCCCCGGCGGAGCGAGGTCGTGGCCTGCTTCCCCTGGTTGCGCGAGGAGATCCGGGTGGTGAAGCCCCGGCTCGTGATCGTGCTGGGGGCCGTGGCGGCCAAGGCGGTGCTGGGGCCGTCGTTCAAGCTGACCGAGCACCGCGGTGAGGTGCTGGACCACGACGGGCTGAAGGTCGGGGTGACGGTGCACCCGTCGTCGGTGGTGCGTGCGGAGAACTTCACCGAGGCGTTCGACGCGTTCGTCGCGGACCTGAAGGCCGTGCGGGAGTCCTGAAACGGGACAACCCCCGGACGACTCCTGCGCGAGCAGGCCGAGCGGGACCAGCGCTCGAAGTCCGGGGGTCGGGTGGCTGCCTGGGATTACGACTAGGCGTCACCAAAAGGCGGTCCTATCGGACAGCCACCTCACGAGTCCTGTTGCTGTACAACTTCGGACCACCTCCTCTCGTGTGTACAACGAACCTACGTCGGGATCAGCGGACCTTGCAACGGACTTTTCTCACGCCACTTCGCGCGCCTGTTTCGCGTAGAATCCGCACCCATGGTGCGCATCCCACTGACGTCGCTGGAACGGGAGCGCGGCAGGCGGCTCGGTCAGTTGCTGCGGGACGCCCGCGGCGAGGAGAGCATGGTCGAGATCGCGGCCCGCGCCGGACTGTCCGCCGAGACCGTGCGCAAGATCGAGACCGGACGTGCCCCCACGCCGTCGTTCTTCACCATCGCAGCCCTCGCCGGTGCGCTCGGGATCTCGCTCGATTCCATCAACGAACTGCTGACCCCGCAGAGCCGATCGGCCTGATCGCCGCTAATTCGCTCGGTCGAGTTACCACTGAAGTTTGAATTCACCGGCAGTTCCACAGGCCGCCTTGACGTCCCATCGCGCCCCGTGTTCGGGTGGAGCCACGAGATTCGCTCCTCTCGATGCGGGGGGAAACGGTGAAATTCGTTTCAGCTGTGATCGCCGCGTTCTTCGCGTTCGTTCTCGTCGGCACGCCCGCCACGTACGCGGCACCGGAAGCGCAGATCAGCAGGGGTGACGTGCTCAAGCGGGCGGCGACGTGGCTGACCGCGAACAACGGCAAGCAGGTGCCGTACAGCATGTCCCAGTACTGGAAGGACGGCTATCGGCAAGATTGTTCGGGTTTTGTCTCGATGGCCGCGAATCTGGGGAACACCGATCCCAAGGGCGGCCCGAACACCGTCGCTCTCGCCACCGGCAAGTACACGACGCCGATCAAGATCGCCGATCTCGAACCCGGTGATCTGTTCATCGACCCGGTCGACGAACCCGGCGACGACTTCCGCCATGTCGTGATCTTCGAGAAGTGGACGAAGGCCGACAAGTCGCAGTACATGGCCTACGAGCAGCGCGGCGGCCACGGCACCGACCACCGCGTGCTCACGTACGGCCTGCAGAACACCAAGTACAAGCCCTACCGGTTGAAGAACGTCACGGGCTGAGCGTCAGGCCCGGTCGTGGTGGCGCAGGCGCAAGGCCGACCTGCTGAGCGCCACCGCCGCGACGACGGCGACGAGCACGCCCGTGGACAGGATCTGCCCGCGGGCCTGCTCGTCGCTCAGCATCAGCACGATGATGCCCACGATCGCGGCCAGCGCCAGCCAGGAGAGGTACGGATAGCCCCACATGGGGACCGCGGGGTTCTCCATCGTGCGGCGCAGCCGGATCTGCGAGATCGCGATGAACGCCCAGACGACCAGCAGCGCCGAGCCCACCGCGTTGAGCAGCAGCAGGAACACCGTGTCCGGCCACAGGTAGTTCAGGAGCACGGAGAAGAACCCGAACGCCGTGGAGGCGAGCACCGCGTTGCGCGGCACGCCGTTCTTCTTGGTCAGCAAGGCTTTCGGAGCTTCGCCGCGTTCGGCCAGCGAGCTCAGCATGCGCGCGGCGCCGTAGAGCGTGGCGTTGATGGCGCTCAGCAGGGCCACGAAGATGACGACGTTCATGATCTGCCCGGCCGCCGGGATCCCGATCCGGTTCAGCACCGCGACGTACGGGCTGGCGCCGACCTCGGAGTCGTTCCACGGCAGGAGCGTCACGACGACGGCCATCGAGCCGAGGTAGAACACGAGCAGCCGGGTCATGGACGTCCGGACAGCCTTCTTGACGGCGTGCTGGGGGTTCTCGGCGTCGGCGGCGGCGATCGTGACGACCTCCAGCCCGCCGAACGCGAACACCACCGCCATGAACCCGGCGATGACGCCGCCCCAGCCGTGGGGGAGGAAGTCGCTGAGGTTCTGCGTGCCGGGTGAGTCGACGCCGGGAAGCAGGCCCGCGATGGCCGCCGTTCCCAGCGCGAGGAAGAGGACGATCGCGGCGACCTTGAGGCCGGCGAACCAGAACTCGAACTCGCCGAAGTTGCGGACGCCCACGAGGTTCACCGCGGTGAGCGCGCTCATGAAGATCAGCACCCACACCCACTGCGGCACCGCGGGGACCCAGCCGGACGCGATCTTGGCCGCGCCGGTCGCCTCGACCGCGAGCACGACACCGACCGCCGCCCAGTAGGTCCAGCCGACCGTGAAACCGGCCCACGGCCCGATCGCCTTTTCGGCGTGCACGGAGAACGCGCCGCCGCTCGGGTGCTCGGCCGCCATTTCCGCGAGCATGCGCAGGACGAGCAACGCCAGAATTCCGGCGAGTGCGAACGAGATGAGCACGGCCGGTCCGGCGAGCGCGATGCCGGCGCCCGTCCCGACGAAGAGGCCCGCTCCGATCACGCCTCCCAGCGCGATCATGGTGACATGCCGTTCCCGCAGGTGAGTCACGCTCTCCAGCCCCGTTCGAGTGTGCCGATGGCGGGCCGATAGTGAGTTCATGGCGGCGGAGAGTCAAATCGTGTGATTGCAGTTACACCGACTTGAACCAAGTGAGGGTGAGATCGATGAACTCGCCTAAGGGAGTACTACCGTCCGGAGTTCTGCCGCAGCTCGACACGTTCGCCGGTGCGCTCGAGCGGTGCTCGGACTGGGGGTGGCTGGTGCTGCGGTCGGAGAACCGGCTGCTGCTGACCACCGATCACGCGGTGTCCGCCGTGGAGATGGCGGCGGGCATCGGCGGGGAGGTGCAGCACTACCTGTCCGTGCGGATGCTGGGCGGGCCGGTGGTGGTGCTGCCTTCGGTCGCGGGCGCTCCCGGGCGATGGCTCGTCCTCGCCGAGTCCGCCGACGAGGCGTCGCAGGTGAACCTGATCCGGTTGCGGGCGCGCGGTGCGCTGACGCACCGGCTGGGGACCCTCGTGCCGTTGCCGCCGTCGCGGATCGACGGGGGCGGGGTGCGGTGGCTCGGTGAGGTGCCGGTCGCGAAGCCGTTCCTGCCGCCGTTCTCGGCCGTGGTGGCGGCGCTCAGGGCGGTCACGGAGACGGGTCGCGCCGACTCTTTGACGTAGTCGTAACGGCGCGATTCGCCATACCGGTCTTCCAGGACTTTCACGATCACTGAATCGATTTCAGTTCACGTCCGAAACGCTTTGTTACGGCCAGATGATCGGCCCATTCTTGCGCCGTTCTTGACGCTTCGGAATCGAGATAGAGCCGTCACCGCGACTCCTCTGGGTTATCGGCGGCTACCCCGGTTGCGATGTAAATTCACTCCACAGGACGCGTCTGAGGCTCTACGGTTTATGGGGTCAGACACCAACGGAAGGAGCTGGCCATGGACGGCTACGAAATTCTCGCCGACGAGGACGGGCACGTTCGCGGTTACGACTAGACATCACTCATCGGCTGCGTGAGGGAGTCACCCCGAAGCGACTCCCTCGGCCCGAGTGGGCCGGCGCGGCCGGTTGTTCGATCGCCGCGAGGAATGCGTCCAGGCCTTCCCGGTTCTCGCACCGGGTGTCACGCCCCCGGACGCCTGGTCGTGCTCGCGCGGACCACGAGCGTCGTCGGGAGTTCCCGGTGCTCGGCCGGTCCGCCGTCGAGCAGGGAGGCCAGGAGGTCGACGGCGACCTCGCCCGCGGCCTCGGTCGGCATGTGGACCGTCGTCAGCGCGGGAGAGCACATCGTCGCGTAGAGGATGTCGTCGAACCCCGTCACGCTGATCTGTTCCGGCACCTTCACGTCGTGTGCGGCGAGGTAGGCGAGCGCACCCAGTGCGATCAGGTCGTTGTAGCAGATCAACGCCGTCGCGCCGGTGCCGAGCGCCTGCTCGGCGGCCGCGTAGCCGCCGTTGAAGTTCGGTTCGAACGAGCCGAGCAGCCGGGCGCGGCCGGCGAGGCCCTGGATCCTGCGGCCGTTCGACCACGCCGCGGCGGGGCCGCCCAGGTAGGTGTAGTCCTCGTGGCCCAGCGACTCCAGGTGCGCGACCACCTGGTCCATGCCGGACGCGCTGTCCATCAGCACCGACGAGACGCCCGGCACGATGCGGTTGATCAGCACCAGCGGGGTCATCGCCGCCAGTTCGACGATCGTGTCGTCGGACAGCAGCGACGCGCACAGCACCACGCCGTCGACCTGCGCCGCCATCGTCCGCACGAGCTCGGCCTCGGTGTCCGGGTCCTCCCTGCTGTCGCAGAAGAACACCGAGGTGCCCGCCTCGCCCGCCTTCGTCTGCACGCCCCGCAGGACCGAGGGGAAGAACGGGTTGAGGAGGTCGGGCACCACGATGCCGAGGTTCCCGGTGCGGCCCGTGATCAGGCTTCGCGCCGCCCGGTTCGGCTGGTAGCCGAGCCCGGCGACCACGTCCAGGACCCGTTGCCGGGTGGCCTCCTTGACGAGACCCGGCGCGCTCAGCGCGCGCGAGACGGTCGAAACGGAGACCTGAGCCTGGAGTGCGACATCCCTGATCGTGACGGCCACCGGCAGATCATCGCAGTCAAGGTCAAGAACGACCCATTCGTCGGACGTCTGCCGGTCACAGCTCCAGCCCGGTCAGGACCAGGACGCGCTGGTCGGTGAGGTCGTCCATGGCCGCGCGCAGGCCCTCCCGGCCGATGCCGGACTCCTTCACGCCGCCGTACGGCATTTGGTCCGCACGGTAGCTCGGCACGTCGCCGACGATCACGCCACCGACCTGGAGCCGTTGCGCGGCACGGAAAGCCAGCCGCACGTCCGTGGTGAACAGACCCGCCTGCAGGCCGTACCGGGACGCGTTGACGCGGTCGAACGCCTCCTCGACGCTGTCCACCCGCGTGAGCGTCACGACCGGGCCGAACACCTCCTCGGCGTTGACCTTCGAGTCCTCCGGCACGTCGGTCAGCACGGTGGGCGCGTACGTGCGGCCGTCGCGGGTTCCGCCCGTCAGCACCGTGGCACCGGCTTCGCGCACCCACGACTCGACGCGGTCGGCCGCGGCGTCGTTGATCAACGGACCGACGTCGCCCGCCAAGTCGAGCTTGTTCACGTGTTGCACAACGGCTTCCGAGACCGCGTCGTACACGTCGGTGTGCACGTAGACGCGCTGCACCGAGATGCACGACTGACCGGCCTGGTACATCGCGAACGTGGCGATGCGCTGCGCCGCGAACTCGACGTCCTGCCAGTCGGGGGCGACGATCGCGGCCGCGTTGCCGCCCAGTTCCAGCGTGACGTGCTTGCGCGGTACGCGTTCCTTGATGCCCCAGCCCACTGGGCCGGACCCGGTGAACGAGACCACCGGCAGGCGCGGGTCCTCGACCAGTGCGGCCGTGTCCTCATTGGACAGGTGCAGGATCGCGAAGGCGCCGCCGGGCAGGTCGGTCTCGGCCAGCAGTTCGCCGAGCAGGAACGCGACCTTCGGCGTGGCGGGCGCGGGCTTCAGCACGATCGGCGCGCCGACGGCCAGTGCGGGCGCCACCTTGTGCGCCACCAGGTTCAGCGGGAAGTTGAACGGCGCGATGCCCAGCACCGGACCGCGCGGCACCCGGCGCACCAGCGCGAGGCGGCCCTCCGCGGCCGGGTCGGTGTCGAGGCGCTGCAGCTCACCGGAGAACCGGCGGGCCTCCTCCGCTGCCCAGCGGAACGTGGAGATCGCACGCGTCACCTCGACGCGCGCCCACTTCAGCGGCTTGCCCGAGTCGTCGTTGATGGCCTGCGCGAACTCCTCGGCGCGCTCGGCCAGACGCCGCGACACGTGGTCCAAGGCGGACGCGCGGCGGTGCGCGGGCAGCGCGGCCAGTTCGGGAGCGACCGCGTGCGCCTTGGCGACGGCGTTCTCCACGTCTTCGGGGGTGTGGAAGGGAATCATGCGAGCAGAGCTCCTTCGAGCACGTCGAGTCCTTCGGCGAGCAGGTCGTCCGGGATGACCAGCGGGGGCAGCAGGCGGATCACGTTGCCGTAAGTGCCGCACGTCAGCACCACGACACCCTGTTCGTGGCACGCTTTCGCGACGCGCGCGGCGACGTCCGGCGTGCGTTCGGTGAACTCGATGGCGAGCATCGCGCCACGGCCGCGGATGTCCGCGATGATGTCGGTCTTCTCCGCGATCGCCCTGAGCCGGCCCAGCACCGTCTCCTCGATGCGGCGGGCGGCGGCGTTGAGGTCGCGCTCGCGCATCGTGCGGATGGCGCCCAGGGCCGCCGCGCACGCCACCGGGTTGCCGCCGTAGGTGCCGCCGAGGCCACCGACGTGCACGGCGTCCATGATCTCGGCGCGACCGGTGACGGCGGCGAGTGGCAGCCCGCCCGCGATGCCCTTGGCCGTGGTGATCAGGTCCGGCACCACGCCCTCGTGGTCGAGCGCGAACCACGAACCGGTGCGGCAGAAGCCGGTCTGGATCTCGTCGGCGACGAACAGCACGCCGTGGTCCCGGCACCACTGCGCGATGGCCGGCAGGAAGCCCTCGGCGGGTTCGATGAACCCGCCCTCGCCCTGGATCGGCTCGATCACGACGGCGGCGGTGTTGTCCGCGCCGACCTGCTTCTCGATGGCGGCGATCGCCTCGGCAGCCGCCTCGGGACCGGTCAGGCCGTCGTGCAGCGGGTAGGACCCCGGCACGCGGTAGATCTCGGGCGCGAAGGGGCCGAACCTGTGCTTGTACGGCATGTTCCTGGCGGTCAGCGCCATGGTGAGGTTCGTGCGGCCGTGGTAGCCGTGGTCGAACACCACGACGGCCTGCCTGCCGGTGACGTGCCGGGCGATCTTGACCGCGTTCTCGACGGCCTCGGCGCCGGAGTTGAACAGCACCGACCGCTTCTCGTGGTCGCCGGGCGTCAGGTCGTTCAGCTGCTCGCAGACCTCGAGGTAGCTCTCGTAGGGCGTGATCATGAAGCAGGTGTGGCTGAACCTGTCGATCTGCGCGTGCACGGCCTCGGCGACGGCGGGCGCGGGGTTGCCGGCGTTCGTCACGGCGATGCCGGAACCGAGGTCGATCAGCTGGTTGCCGTCGACGTCGACCAGCAGGCCGTCGTCGGCGGAGTCGATGTAGGCGGGCAGCGTCGAGCCGACCCCGGCGGCGACGGCGCCCCTGCGCCGCGCCTGGAGCTCCAGGGACTTGGGACCGGGGATCGCGGTCACCAGCCGATTCTTGGGCAGCAGTCGGGTCATGTGCTCAGCATGGCCCTGGTCAGCGGCCTGCGCAGTGTCTGAAATGGCGCTCTTTGGCGCTGGAACTGTACAAATTGGCACATGCCCATCACGGTGCGGGAGTTGGCGGGGAAGCTGGCGTTGCCGGTGCTGGCCGGGGACGTGTCGAAGCCGGTCGGGTGGGTGCACGGCACGGAGCTCGCGGACCCCACCCCGTTCCTGGAGGGTGGCGAGCTGCTGCTCACGACAGGCCTCAACGCCCTGCGGGACGGCTACGTCGAACGGCTTGTGCGGGCGGGCGTCGTCGGGCTCGGCTTCGGCACCGGCCTGGGGCACGACGTCGTGCCGCCCGCACTGGTGCAAGCGGCGGCGGAGGCGGGACTGGGACTGGTCGAGGTGCCGCGCGAGGTGCCGTTCATCGCGATCAGCAAGGCCGTGTCGAAGGCGCTCGCCGCCGACGAGTACGCGGCGCTGACCAGGACCAGCGAAGCCCAGCGCGCGCTCACCAGAGCCGCTGTCCGGACCGGCGTCGGGGGAGTGGTGCGCAGGCTCGGCCAGTGGATCGACGGCTGGGCCGTGCTCCTCGACGCGGCCGGCCGGCCCGTGCACGCCCACAACCCCCGCCTCGTCCCGGACCTGACCGCCGAGCTCGCCCGGCTGAAGACCGCGGGCGGCCTGGCCAGCGCCGCGTTCGAGCTCGACGGCGTGCACGTGTTCCTCCAGGTCCTCGGCAGCCGCGCCCGAGGCGTTCTGGCGGTCGGCACCACCAGGCCGGAACCGGGGATCGTCAACACGGCCGCGTCGCTGCTCGTCCTCGCGCTCGCCCAGCACGACTCCGTCGACGCGGCCAGGAGAGAGCTCCGCGCCGGCCAGTTCCGGATGCTGCTGGCCGGGCTCGCGGTCGACGGACTGCCCGGCCGGTTCCGGGTGTTCCTCGCCGCCGAACCCCCGGACGACGACGTGTTCTGGGCCGAGCACGACGGCGACGTCGTCGTGCTCACCGACGAGTTCGACGGTGTCGCATCGTCCGAAGTGGACCAGAACGACGTCGCGCGGGGATACCGCGAGGCCCGCCAGGCACGTCAGGCCGGCGTCCGCACGTTCGAGGAGCTCGCCGGGCACCTGCCGCTGCCGGACGGGTTCGCGGACGCGTTGCTGAAGCCGCTCGACGCGGAAACCCGTGCGACGCTTCGAGTGTGGCTGGCGCACCACGGCGCGTGGGACCCGGCGGCGACGGAGTTGGGCGTGCACCGGCACACGTTGCGCAACCGGGTGCGCAAGGCCGAGCAGGCGCTGAACCGCTCGCTCGACTCGCCCGGCCTGCGCGCGGAACTGTGGCTAGCCCTCCACCGCGAAGGTCAGTGAGGCGGTGTAACCGGACTGGACGTCACCCGACATCGTCGCCATCTGGTGGTCGACGCCGTCGCGGAACACCATGTCCTGCTTCAACGAGGTCCGCGACATGTTCTGCACGCTCTGCGTGTACCCGGCCGTGCCGTAGACCTCCTTGCACGTCGTCTCGGGCAACGCGAGCTGCGAGGTCGTGATCTTGTTGCCGGCCTTGGTCGCCTCGGCGAGGCTCGGGTAGACCTCGAAGTGGATGTGCGGCCAGCGCCCCGCGTACGCGCCGGGGAAGACGCTGACGAACGTCAGCTTGCCGCTCGCGTCGGCCTCCTGGACCCCGCGCAGGAAGTTCTCGTTCTTCACGCGGTCCGAGTACATCGAGTAGTCACCGTTGATGTCGCAGTGCCACAGGTAGACCGCGGCGCCCGCGAACGGCTTGCCGTCGTCGTTCTGGACCGTCAGGTCGATGGTCAGCCGCACGCCCTCGGCCGTGCGGCTCGACGAACCGAAGCTGGAACGGATGTCCGAACGCACGATTCCGCTCTGCGTCAACGCGTTCGGGCCGTTGGAGCCGTCGCCGGGGTACGGGCCTGCGGTCTCCTCGGGGATGGTGTCGAGAGGCGTGCCGTCGGCTGTGGTGGACGAGCCGGCGGTGGTCGAGGTCGCGGTGGTGGTGGTCGACGGGGCGCAGGCCACGAGCGTGAGGCCTGCGCCGCCGAGCAGCGACAACGCTCGCCGGCGCCCGATGAGCGTGGCGAGGTCGAACTGGAGGCCGCGGTCGTGGTTGTCCGTCATGCGACCCAGATTGCGGCCGAATCCTGTGAGCCGCCTGTGGGTGAGCTGTCTGTGTCTTATGGCCGCTGCTCCGCAGACGGCGGTGAGTTCGTCGGGGAGTCGAACTCACGCACGCAGTTCGAAGTCCGGGAGGGTCAGCGCGGAGTGTTCGGGGCGCGCGGCCTCGGCGGGCATCGTCTCGCGCGAACGCAGGGCGGCGTTGCGCGCGGCCAGTGCCTCGGCGGTGCCGGGGAACAGTTCCGCGTTGCCGACGTCGACCAGGTTCTGGTTCGCCTCGACGAACGGCCGGATCGTGCGCTCGTACGCCTCGAAGTCGTTCATGTTGCCCGCCAGCACGTAGGCGCCGACCAGCGCGAGGCTCGACCCCTGCCCGGTGAGGAACGACGGGGCGTGCGCGGCGTCCCCGGCCAGTGCGACGCGGCCGGACGACCAGCGCGGCATCCGGATCTGGCTGACCGTGTCGAAGAACAGGTCGTCGGCCTCGTGCATCGCCTTCACCAGCCCCGGCACCTCCCAGCCGTCACCGGCGAACACCTCCGCCACGAGGTCGCGCTGGGCCTGCGGGTCGCGGAACGCGCCGAACGGCGCCTCGGCGCGCGCGAAGCTCAGGAAGCCGTGCAAGGTCTCGTTCGCCCCGACGGCGTACAGCGCGGCGGCGCGGCCGGGTTCGTTCCACATCAGGGCCTCCTGCGTGAGGCCGAGGTGGTTGGGGAGCGTGAAGCCCGCGAAGCAGTAGCCGAGGTAGCGGTGGAACCGCTCCTCGGGCCCGAACGTCAGCTCGCGCACCGCCGAGTGCAGTCCGTCGGCGCCGATCACGTGGTCGTAGGTGCGTGCGAGGCCACTGCGGAACGTCACGTCCACGCCGCCGGAGTGCTCGTTCATGGCGACGATGGTGTTGTCGAAGAGGAACTCCACGTCGTCGCGCACGACGTCGTGGAGGATCTCGGCGAGGTCGCCGCGCCGGACCTCCAGGTCGCTGCCGTCGCCACCGGTGAGCGACTCCGGCCGGACCGACGCGACCTGGGTGCCGCGGGCGTCGAGGAACGTGATCCGGCGGGTGTCGACGTGGGCCTCGCGCAGCCGGGGGAGCAGGCCCATCCGCTCGACGACTCCCAGCGCGGTGCCGCGGATGTCGATGGGGTAGCCGCCGCCGCGCAGGGTGTGGGACTTCTCCACGACGGTGACGTCGAAGCCGCGCCGCCGCAGCCAGAACGCGAGCGCGGGGCCGGCGATGCTGGCGCCGGAGATCAGGACCGAACTCATGGTGTCTCCAGATAACTGACTTAGGTATCCTTTTTCGGATCAGGATGATCGCTACCGTGATGCGCGACTGAGGCAAGCATATACCTAAGTTAGGTAAGTAATGTGTGAGATGAGCGGTCTGGACCCCGCGGCGATGCTGCCGCAACTGATGCAACTGGGCACCGTGCTCAACCGCAGCCAGCTGGTCGAGCGGGCGATGGAGCACGTCGGCCTCCAGATCGACCGCCCGGGCCTGACCGTGCTCATCACCCTGCGGATGGCCGACCGGCCGTTGCGGGTGGGGGAGATCGCCGCGCGGATGCAGGTCGTCGGCCCGCACGTCACGAGGCACCTGCACGACCTGGAGCGCGCCGATCTGGTCCGTCGCGTCACCGATCCCGACGACCAGCGCGCACGTCTGGTCGAGCTCACGGAGAAGGGGGCCGCGGCGGCCGGGCGGTACCTGGAGGCCGTTCTCGGCTGGTTCGCCGATGCCGTCGCCGACTGGTCCGAGGAGGACAAGGCGGCGTTCGGCCGGTTGCTCAGCCGGTTCGTGGACGACCTCCAGGCGCACCTAGTAGAGCGTCGCGGCTAAGTTGTGCTCCGTTGAGCAGGGCAGAGGGCTGGGCGGTGTGGTCGCTCGTTACCGAAAGCCGCGGATGGTCGCGCTCTCATGCGCATTTGCCGCCGAGTTGGCGGTAGAAAACTGCCGGCGCAATCGTTTGCTGATCACCTCAAGTACCGCCAACCGTGCAGGTGACAGCTATGAGAGCGCGATCTTCATGATCGAAGCCCGGCCACCTGCCGGCGCCCCTCCCACTCGTCACTAATCCAAGAGATAGCTGCGACACACTACTAGTCCGGGACTAGACCTTCTTGCCGTTGATCCTGACGTTGGTGAACGTGGTGCCGTCCGCGTTCCTGATGCCCGGCTTCGCTGTGGTCACGTTCGTGAAGGTGCTGTTGGAGATCGCGACGTTCCGGATGTGCGACTCGCTCAGGCCGTCCAGCGAGACCGCGGTCTTCCTGACCCCGTCGACGGTGAAGCCGTCGGCGGTGATGTTCTGCACCCTGGGGTTCACGATCGGGCCGAAGCCGGGGCCGGTGAGGCTGTAGTTCAGCGTCACCATGATCGCCTCGCGGTCGACGTCGGTGGCCTTGATGCGGCGGGCGTGGATGTTCTCGACGGTGCCGCCGCGCCGCTTGTTCGTCTTGATGTACAGCACGTGGAAGGGCTTGTAGCTGGAGCCCTTCTTCACCGTGCAGTCCTGGAAGAAGACGTTGCGCACGCCGCCGGACATCTCGCTGCCGACCGTCAGCGCGCCCCAGCGGCCCTCGAACGAGCAGTTCTCGATGACGATGTTCTCGCTCGCCACGCCGACCCGCCGTCCGTCGGCGTCGCGGCCGGCCTTGATCGCGATGCCGTCGTCGCCGCAGTCGAACCGGCAGCCGGTGATGTGCACGTACTGGGACGCCTCGGGATCGCAGCCGTCGACCATGGCGCCGCGGCTGTGGACGAAGATGTCGCGGACCGTCACGTTGGTGCACAGCACGGGATGCACGTTCCACATCGCGGAGTTGCGCAGCCGGACGCCTTGCACGAGGACGTTCCGGCACTCGTAGAGCGTGATCATGTTCGGCTTGAGGTAGTGGCCCATGCCGAACCTCCGCTCGGCCACCGGCCTGTTGTCGACGGCGAGCTTCTGCAACTCCTCCCAGTCGGGCTGGCGCTTGGCGTCGTAGTCGAACCACGGGCCGGACGGGCCCTGGCCGTCGATGAGACCGGGACCGGTGATCGCGATGTTCTCGGCCTTGCGGGCGTAGATGAACGAGGAGAAGTTCATACACTCGATGCCCTGCCACCGGGTGTGGACCATCGGGAAGTCCCCGGGATCGGTGGAGAACCTGATGGTGGCGCCCTCCGAGACGACGAGGTTCACGTTGCTGAGCAAGGTGATCGCGCCGGTCAGGAAGACGCCTTCGGGCACGACGACGTGGCCGCCGCCCGCCGCGGTGCAGGCTTCGACGGCCTTCCTGAACGCCTCGGTGTTCTTGGTCTTGCCGTCACCCTTGGCGCCGTACGCGGTGACGTCGAACCTGGCGCTGGGGAACGTCGGCGGCACGATCTTCGCGAGGATCGCGGGCACCTGGTCCCACGGCGACGCGGCCGCGGTGGCCGGCGCCGGCAGGAACGAGCCGGGCAGCAACGTGACACCAGCGGTGGTGCCGGCGACTTTGAGGAAGTCGCGGCGATTGGTCTCCATCGGCCGTCCTTTCGCACGCATCCGTTGACAACAGCGAGCGGCGGCGGCGATGAGAAGGCGGTGTAAACGTTTTCAACCGATGTCTACACCTGATCGTGGCCCCGCGTCAACGCGTGCCCGAAGTCGGCATACTGCTCGCGTGCTCGGATTGCGTCCGGTCGAATTCGCGGTGTACGAGGCACTCGTGGACTCCTACCAGCTCGGTGTGGCCGAACTCTGCCTCGTCACGGATCTGGCCGAGCCGGACGTCCGCCCCGTGCTGAGGTCGTTGACGGAGCTGGGGTTCGTCCACCAGGTCAACGGGCTGCACACGGCCGTGGCCCCGGACGTCGCGCTCGCCATGCACTTCCTGCGCCGGGAGGACGACCTGCGGCGTGACCGGTTGCTGGCCGGCGAGCTGCAGGTCCGGTACGAACGCGCGGCCGGCGTGCGCGCGCCCGCCGATCTCGTCGAGGTCGTGCACGGGATCGAGGCGATCTCGCGACGCGTCGACCAGGTCATGCGCACCGCCCGGCGGGAGGTCTGCTTCGTGGACAAGCCGCCCTACGCCAAGGCGCCCACGTCCTTGCACCCGGTGGAGGAGGAGCTGCTGAACCGCGGCGTCCGGTTCCGCGGGATCTACGAGCGCCAGGCGTTGGAGCTGCACGACCTGCGCGCCGACCTGGAGATGGGGCTGTCGCTGGGGGAGGAGGCGCGGGTGGTCGCCGTCGCGCCGACGAAGATGATCCTGGCGGACGCCCATCTGGGGCTCATCCCGCTGCACAGCACCGAGACGACGCTGGAGAGCGCGGTGATCGTGCACCGGTCGGCGTTGCTCGACTCGCTCGGGGCGCTGTTCGCCAGGCTGTGGGAGGACGCGGTGCCGTTGTCGTTGCCGGGGCAGCCCGCGAGCACCGAGATCTCGATCGAGGACGCGCGCCTGCTCGCGTTGCTGGCCACCGGGCTGCCGGATCGCAGCATCGCGAAGCAGCTCGGGCTGAGTTATCGGACCTTTCAGCGGCGGCTGCACCGGCTGATGGACGAGCTGGGCGCGCAGACCCGGTTCCAGGCGGGTCTGCGCGCCGCAGCACGGGGTGCTACCTCTCTGCTGCCACCTCAGCTACCGGAGTGAGTGCGGAACGCCTTCTGCATGGTCTGCACGACCGTGTTCCCCGCCCCGTCCCTGGCCTCCGTGCGCAGCCACACGTCGCCGGCGGGCTTGTCGATCGTGACCTGCCAACGGTCTCCGCCAGGCTGGATCGCCGCCTGACTCCACGTCCTGCCGTCGTCCGACGACCACTGCACCTTCACGAGGGTGATGGGTGCGCTGTTGGACGCGTGCACGTGGTAGGTGAACGGCTTGCCCGCCGGCGCGGAGTTCGTGAGGTCGAGCGGCAGGTCGTGCCGGAGCCGGATGAGCGGCTGGAACTGGCAGGCCGGTTGGCCCGCGTGACACGCGTATCCGGGGGGAGGAGGGTTCTGCGAGCGGTGGGACTGGAAGGTCCACGTGGTCTCGGTGCGCGGGGCGAGGGTGAACAGCACCGGGTTGACCGCGCCCGCGACAGCTCCCGGGGCGTGCGTCTCGACCGTTTCGAGGCGGTAGGCCGCCTTCTCCGGTGCCATCGTGAAGGTGGGGTAGAAGGCCAGTGGCTCCTGGGTGGCCGGGATCTCCGCGTCGCCCCGGAACAGCCGGACCTTGGTGGTCGTGAAGAACTTGCTGTTCTGGAAGGGGTTCGTGTAGTGACCGGGGTTGCCGTCGGTCCACTGCAGGGCGGGGACGAACGTGTCGCCCGTCCGGCAGTTCGAGCAGAGTTGCCGCCACGCGCCGTTCGCGGCGGGGTAGCGGGCGGGGTGGTCGGACTGCAGCGCGATCGCGGTGCTGTGCATCGGTCCCGCGAACCACCGTTCCGGCGCGGGGGCGGCACCCTCGCGGAACACGTTCTCCTGGAACATGGTCATGGCCGCGCGCTGGCCCTTGGCATCGGTTCCGCTCAACGTCACGTGCCGCTTCCAGACGATCCGCTCGTCTCCCGGCCCGATGTACTCCGTCCACGCGGCCGGCGGGGTGAACGTGGTGCCGCGCAGGACCTGCGTCTGCCACAGGCCGGTCGGGAACGGGTACCACGTCTTCTGCAAGGTCAGACCCGGCTTGTCGGCGTGGTAGGCGGTCTGCCGCTTGACGAGCTTGGCGAGGTCCACCGTCCGGCGGTGGTCGGCCGGGATTCCGTTGGCGTCCAGGAAGCTCAGGTTGAACACCGACTCCGGGCCGGGTTTGACGGTCAGCCTCAAGGACGTCTGCTTCGCGAGGAACTCGCCGTCCGCGTTGCTCACGCTCAGCGCCGGGAGCGAGGCGCTGGAGAGCCCGGTGAGCGCGAGCGCACCCGGAGCGTCCACATAGGACAAGATCGCCTTCTTGCCGGCCTGGGCCGCGGCCGTGGCGGCGGCGTTGGCAGCCTTGACCATGGTGGCGGGTGTGTCCGGCTTGATCTTCACCAGTGCCGTGTCCCCGCCGAGGGTCAGGTCGCGCTCACCGGACCACTTCGCGGACAGCACGCCCACGTCGCCGTCCGTCGCGAGCGTCCGGCCTCCCGAGGACGCGGTGACCGTCGCGGTCTGCAGGGTCACGTTGTCCTGCAACGAGATCGCGCCCTTCTTCGCCGCCGCGGAAGGCGTCGCGCGGATCTCCCACGGTGCGCTGCCGAGCGCGGCGGCCATCTCGGTGATCAGCTGCAGCCTGTCTCCTTCCGCCGGTAGGACGCGGCGCACGGTGACGGTGCGGTCGCGCTGCTCGGCCGGACCTGGTGGCACGACCTCGATGGGCACGGTCTTCTGCGCGTCGAGTGAGACGCTGGCGGCCCCGCTGACCGTCAGCTCCGGTGCGGCGAGCGCGGACCAGCGCCGCACCCCCGCCGTGTTCTCGGTCGCCCAGGTCACCGCCGAATAGCGGCCGCTCGGCACGTTCGTGACGCCTTCACCGTTCACGACGTCGAAGTAGTAGCTCAGGGTCTCGTCGAACGGGTCGTTGACGTCGTCGCCACCGTTGGTGTCGTCGATCAGCTGGCCCATCGCCGGTGCGGGCGGTTTGCCGGCACCGTCGCGGACCTGCACGGACACCGGGAACGTCTGGGGTGCCTCGTAGACGCTGACCGGGGTGCGCAACGTCGTGCCGGCTCCGGTGGCCGTGACCACGCCGCCGTACACGCCGGCCGGGCCGACCTCCGGGTCGAGGGTGAGGGTGGCCGACGCCTTGGCGTGGGCGGGAACGGTCAACCGGGTGGTGCCGAGGGTGAACCCGGTCGTCGACTTCCCGTCCCAGCCCTTGATCGTCGCGCTGAGGTCGAGGGTGAGCGAGGTGTCGGAGGTGTTGACGTACTGGAGTTCCCTGGTGAGCACTCCACCCGTACCGCGTTCGTGACGGCCGTAGCTCGCCGACGCGGTGGCCGTGGTCTTCTGCGTGATGGCCCTCGCGACGTCGAGACGGCCGGCGCCCTGCTCGTACCAGGACATGCCGGCATCGGTGGCGCTGGTGACGAGTGCGTTCTTCACCGTCTGCGCGTCCCAGCCGGGGTGCTGCTGCGTGAGCAGAGCCGCGGCGCCCGCGACGTGCGGCGTGGCCATCGACGTTCCCGAGGCGGCCGTGTGGTGGTCGTCGACCGGGGCACCCATCGAGGTGCCCGCGGCACGGGCGGCCACGACGCCGACGCCGGGTGCGGTGATCTCCGGCTTCACGTGGGCGTCACCGATGCGCGGTCCGGTGCTGCTGAACGGCGCCGGCTTGTTCTGCCGGTCGACCGCGCCGACGGTGAGAGCGGAGGCCGCGGCACCGGGTGAGGTGACCGAGCGGCCGGCCGGGCCGTTGTTCCCCGCCGCCACCACGAACAGCGCGCCCGTCTCCGCGGAGAGCCTGTCGACCAGCGTGCTCATCTCGTCACTGCCGTCCGTGACGTCAGCGCCGAGGCTGAGGTTGACGATCCTCGCCCCGGAGCGGGCCGCCCACTCGATACCGGCGAGCACCTGCGAGGTGTCCGCCTCGCCGGCGCCGTTGAACACCTTGGCGATCACGAGCGCCGCGCCGGGGGCCACGCCCTTGTACCTGCCGGCGGAACCCCGGCCGGTGCCCGCGATGGTCGAGGCCACGTGCGTGCCGTGGCCGTGCCGGTCGACGACGTCCGGTTCGTCGGAGAAGTTCTCCGACGCGGTGATCTTGCCTGCGACGTCGGGGTGGTTCGCGTCGATGCCGGTGTCGACGACGGCGACCGTGACACCGGTGCCGTCCAGGCCGGCCTTCCACGCCTCCGGGGCACCGATCTGCTTCGTGGTCTGGTCGAGCGCGACGCGGACCGGGCGGTCGTACTTCAGCCGCACGCCGGACTTCGCGCTCATGTCCAGGGAACGCCAGAACTCCCGCGCCTGGGACTTCTCGACCCGGATGCCCGAGGCGTCGAGACTGCTGATCCGGGTGTGGGCACTGGCGGAGAAGCCACCGGTCATCAGCACCGGAACCGTGGTCGTGCGGTCATCGGACTGGCCGGTGCGCACGAGATCCGTGACGTTGAAGAGAGTGCGCTCGACCGTTCCGGACGTGACGGCGCTCATCGCGTCCGAGGGGTAGACGTGCAGACCTTTAGCCGTCGTCATCGTGTGGAAGATCGGCTGCTCGCCATCCCTTGGCGCGGCGTGGATCTGGGCGAACTGCCGCCCGTCCGAACGTTCGGTGTAGTCGACGACGTCACCGGTGATGAGCGTGATCCGGTGTGAGGCCTCGGATGTCTGCGTCTGCGGCGGTGGTGACGCGGCGGACGCGGTTGGTGCGACGAGCGTTGCGGCAGCTACGGCAAGTGCCAGAACTTGTCGAATCACGGCGCCCTCCCTCGGTGATCAGGTCACAGCAGGATGAGGGGCCGCAAATCGTTGGGAAACAGTAAAAAGCGGCGGTTAGTCGCCGTTGGCGACTTCGCGCCACACACGAGCGTGCCCGGACCACCGAGGGGAGGTGGTCCGGGCACTTCGATCGGTGCACCCGCTTGACGGTCAGATCAAGTTGATCAGAAGGTGCGTTCCTGCAGCGAGAAGTCCCGCTGGTTGTTGTTGGTGTCCTGGTTCAGCAGGTTGCGCGTGTTGGAACCGTTGAGCTGCGCGGTCCGCTGGTTCTCGGGCTGGGCGTGCACGCCTTCCTTGGCTGCGTTCACCGGCGACGAGAATGCGACACCGTCGATCTTGAAGGCAGTCGGGGCCAGGCTGCCGAAGATCGCCACGCCACCGAGGGACGGGATGCCCTCGACGCCGGTGAATCGCACCGGAAGAACGTTCGGCGTGGACGTGGTGCCGGAGAACTCCGCGCCCGTCAGCACGAGCGTGCTGCCGACGTTGTTCGCCGGCGCCAGCGTGAGCGGCTCGCCGAGCGGGTCGACCAGCGGGATCGTCTGGATGACCTCGTTGCGCTGGTTGTAGATCCGGATGACCCAGTTGCTCAGGTCGACCTGCTCGCTCGTGGTGTTGATGAGCTCGATCGCCTCGTCGAGCGAGCCGTTCGGTCCCATGGTGGAGACTTCGTTGATCAGCACTGCCGGCAGCTGCATGACCTCGGGAGACTCGGGCTCCTCGGCGGCCGTTGCCAGTCCGGCGAACGCGATGGTGCTCGCGATTGCCAGGGCGGCAGCTCCGCTCAGCAGTCGACGCATTGTCCTGTCCCTTCGGGAAAGTGAATTCGGGATATTCCTCGTAGCGGCCAGGTTGTCCGGGGGAACAACCTGTCTTGCCGCTGGGACTGACTTTGCTCGCATTCGTTCGGCCTCGAAAGGGGCCATTGCCGAATGATCAGGGATTGCTTTCTCCGGGAGAAGGAATTCGGCAGCTGAAGTCGTCCGAGTTGTGATCCGTGTCGCGCGAGGAGCCGTCGCGGCCGAGCGATGAATCTGCGCAAGGTGTCGCGGGTCCGGCTTCCCGGCATGGCGAGGAGGAGCTGAGGCCGACGCTGTCGGTGTGTGCGCCGTGCCGGTTTCGGGCGATTACGCCACTTCCGTCCACGGTCTCCACGATCAGGCCGTTCGGCACTGTTCCGCTGAACGCGGCACCGACTATGACGAAGTATTCGCCCGGAGCCAGGGGTGTGCCTGGTGAGATGGTGGCGAGGATTTCGGAGGTGCCGCCGGTGCAGGTCTGGACGGTCCACCCTCCGATGTCTGCGGTGGTGGAGGCCGTGTTGCGCAGTTCGACGAATCCGGCGGGGCCCAGTGCGATCTCGTTGACCTTGACCGGGGAAACGCCCGGTGTGCCGCCGATCGTGCTACCGGCGAGTAGAAGCAACGTCGCGACGGAGTGTCCGAAGGCTGTCACGTGACGCAGTTTGGCCCCCTGTGCGCGGACGCACAGGGGGCCAAAGGCCCTTCCTGCCTGGGGCTTGTGATAGGGCGGTGCCCCGCGGCGGCCGCTGCGGGCACCGCCCTCCCGCGGGCGGGCAGACCCCTGCCGTCTGCCCGCGCACCGCTAGTAGGAGTGGTCTTCCTCCTTGGCCCTGCGGCATTCCCGCTCGATCACGGCAGCCCGGTCGAGGGCCGCGTGCGGCACGTCGAGGGCCTCGCTGATCCAGGCACGCCAGTAAGGGCCGGGAATGCGTTTGCCGCGTTCCCATCTCGACACTTCTTCACGGGTGACGCTGTCGTTTTGTGAGATCTCGCACAACAGGTCCGCGAGTTCGCGCTGGGTGAGCCCTTGTTCTCGCCGTGCCTGTGGAATCAAGGCGGTAATCGGCGGGGTGTCCTGGTGCTCGTGGGCTTGAGTGGCTGCCTTGAGCACGGTTCTGCTCCGTTTCCGTGAGTTGACGGGTGCGCCATCAACCATGCCTCAAAGTCCAGCAGTTCGTGCGGTGCATTGCGGTGATACCGACGGTCGTTGAAACTTCAGGTACCAACGGAATCGTCCGATCGGATGTTTGGGTGAAACAGAGCTGGTCCAATGGGGTGTGCGCACTCGCATTTCGAGCGTCTCGCTAGTGTGACTGCACCGAGTTCATTGCCGCAGCAATGACCGGGATGAGAAGGTGGGTGAAATGTACTCGACGGTCGAAGCGGTGCAGGTCTTCCTGGCACGACTCGCCGCACAGGACGCACCTGGCATCGCGCGGTTGTGCGCACCGACCGTCGAATGGGAGGCGCCCGACCCGAACGGCGTCCGCTGGGCACTCGGCAGGCGCACCCGCCGTGAGGTCGAGTCCCAGTTCCTGACCTTGTTCGCCACGTTCGACCTGGAGCAGCTCTCGGTGCGCCAGGTGATCGTCGACGGAGGAGACGCCGCCGTGATCGGCTCGGCGCGCTGGCGGGTACGTGCCAGCGGCAAACCGGTGGAAGTGCGCTTCGCCTCGGTGCTTTCGGTGCACCTGGGGGAGATCGAGCAGTACCGGCAGATGCCGGACACCTTCGCCACAGCCGTCGCGACCGGCGTCGCACGGATCAAGTGATGAGTTCCAAACGCGAGAAATCGGCGCACACGCGCGCGAAACTGCTGCGAGCCGCGGCGGAGGTGTTCGACCGCGAAGGGTTCTCCAGGTCGAGCCTCACGGCCGTGTGCGCGCGAGCGGATGTTTCCAAAGGTGCGCTGTATTGCCACTTTCGTTCCAAGGAAGCCCTTGGCGTCGCCATCATCGAGGAGCAGTCCCTGCTGTGGCACCGGCTGCGAGACGAGGTGCTCGCGGTCGAGTCGTCACCGGTGCAGGCGCTGATCGTGATGTCTTTCGAGTTCGTCGGCCGGCTCGAGACGGATCTCACCGTGCGGGTGAGCGCGAAGCTGTTGCGGGAAGCGGTGTTCTTCGACGTCGCCGCGGCCGCGCAGGTGATCGGCTGGGTCACGGTGGTCCGGGACCTGCTGTCGCTGGCGTCCGAACGCGGCGAGCTGTTGCCGGAGGTGAACGTGCGGCACGCGGCCGAGCAGATCGTGGCCGAGTTGCTCGGGTTGCAGTTCGTGGCACAGGCGTTGACGGGCGGCACCGACCTCCGCGTCCGGCTGAGCCGGGTCTGGCAGGCCACCTCCGGCTGCCTCGTGACCGATGCCGCACGGGAGAGGCTGCGGTTCGAGTGACGGTCGGCTCGACCCGATGGACGGGCGAAGTTCGAGCGGATCCTCGGCTGCGTTAACAAGCTGAACCTCCGCAACGACAAGGTGCTCGGCGGAAGGGTTCGACGGTGCCGCGAACCGATGACCTGTGGACGTCGTTGGGCTCGGTAGTGCTGGTGACGACCGGCCTGTGCCGGCTGGAACACGACGTGGCGGTGGGCCGGGAGATCGAATCCGGGCTGATCGTAGTTTGATCTTCAGGTACGGCGGGTACCGGAATTCCAGGTGACCCGTTAGGTTGCTGTGAGGCGAGCGGAGGCCCATGAGCGCACCTTGGGACGGCGATCTGACCGGGGCGGTGATCGACAACCGTTTCGTCGTCGGCACGCTCCTCGGGTCCGGCGGCATGGCGGAGGTCTACCGCGCGTACGACCGATCGACGACGTCCTCGGTGGCGATCAAGATCTTCTCGGGTCCCGGCCTGCCCGACGACGAACTGCGTCTGCAGCGCGAGGCCTCGATGCTGGTCTCGCTGGACTGCCCCGGCATCATCCCGGTCTACGCCTCCGGGACGGTGTCGCGCCGCCCGTACTTCGTGATGCGCGAGATCACCGGCGGCACGCTGCGCCAGCGCATGCGTGAACCGCTGCCGCCCCGGTTCGTGGCGCGGATCGGCAGCCAGATCGCCGCGGTGCTGGACCACGTGCACGACCTGGGCGTCGTGCACCGCGACATCAAGCCGTCCAACATCCTGCTCGACGACACCGAGAAGCAGGCATACCTGGCGGACTTCGGCCTCGCGCTGGTGGCGGAGGTGACGCGGGTGACGACGTCCGGCGTGCTGGTCGGCACCGCCGGCTACCTGTCGCCGGAGCAGGTGCGCGGCGCCGAGGTCGGCCCGCCTGCCGACGTCTACTCGCTGGGCCTCGTGCTGCTGGAGTGCCTGACCGGGCGGACCGAGTACCCCGGCGGCGACGCCGAGGCTGCGCTCGCCCGCCTCGCCCGGTCGCCGCGGATCCCCGTGGACCTGCCGCTGGCGTGGGTGTCGTTGCTGTCCGCGATGACGGACATGGACCCGGCGCGCCGGCCGTCCGCCGCTCAGTGTTCCCGGTCGTTGCAGGCCGCCTTCGAGGCCAGCCGCGGGCTGCCGGCGTTGCTTCCGGACGCGGCCGTCGCACCGGACGAACCTCCGGCCGTACCCGAGCCCCGGTCCCGGCGGGGCAAGCGCGTGGCGATCGCGGCCGCGGCCGTCGCCGTCACCGCGGTGGCCGTCGTGGTGGCGAACTTCGGCGGTGGCGGGAACGAGGCGCCGGCGGCGGACAGGCCGGTGGTGCCGGACGCGCACACCCAGGTCGTCACCGTGACGCCGTCGACCGTGACCGTGGTGCAGACGCCGGACGGGTCGGGCGTGCCAGGTGTCTCGGACGCGCCGGGCGTGCCCGGAGCGCCGCAGCCTGGTGCCGGTGGGGTCGTGTCGTCGTCGACTCCGGTCGTGGAGACCACCGGGGACGAGCCGGCCGGGGAGACGAGCAGGCCCAGCAAGGAGAAGAGGGACCGCGGCAAGCCCTCGAGCAATCCGGCTCCGTCGGCCGTTCCTCAGCCGTAGAACCGGACGTTCAGGCTTTCGGTTCTTCCACCACTGCGAACGGCAGGTCGGCCAGCTCCGTTCGCAGCGTGTCCAGGTCCGGGTAGACCGCCGAGGCTCCGCTGTCGACCAGTTCGTCCTCCCCGAACCCGCCGGTCAGCAGCCCGATCGACGGCAACCCGACCCGTGCGGCCGCCTCGCAGTCCCACACCGAGTCGCCCACCACGACCGCGCGCTCACCCTCGACCTTGCGCAGGGCCACCTCGATCAGGTCCGGCGCCGGCTTGCTGTCCTCGACGTCGTCCGAGGTCGTCCAGGCGACGTCGCCGGGGTCGAGCAGCTTCAGGTAGTGCTCGACGTGCTTGCTCTTGCCCGAGCTCGCGAGGACCACGGCCAGTCCGAGGTCGGTCGCCGCGCGGACCAGGCGGTGCGCGCCCTCCAGCGGCTGGATCTCGTCCAGCATCTCGTCGAAGTACCGCTCCCAGGCCTGGCGCACCTCGTCGCCGTGGTCCTGTTCGACCTTGTCGCCCGCCACGGCGGCCACCAGCCTGTCGCCGCCCATGCCGATCGCACGGTGCACGCGCCATCCGGGCACGGTGACGTCGACGGTGCGGAAGGCGCGCAGCCACGCCACCGTGTGGTGGTAGTTGGTGTCGACCAGGGTTCCGTCCACGTCGAGGACCACGGTGTTGCTCATGAAAACAGGTTTGCCCGCGTCTCTACCTCGGCAAACCCACCAGTTCCCTGCTCTCCTGCAACGAGGAGAGCTCGCGTCGCAGCACGCTGTCGAGCCAGTGCGCGTCCGACATCCACGACTGGTTGGTGTTCAGACAGACGTGGACCGACGACTTGTAGACCGACAGCGCGATGCCGACGGCGTGGCCGGGTGCGACGGGCGCGACCGGGTACATCTCGCACAGCGCGGCGCCGTCCAGCGAGAGCGGGACGGACGGCAGCGGCACCGAGGTGACCAGCGTGTCGAACAGCAGGGGAGCGCAGCGCCCCATGACCGGCGCGGCCAGGCGGTGCACCAGCGGCGGCACCTTGTCGGCGAGCAGCGGCAGCGCCCCGGCACCCCGGTCCGGGCCCGCCGCCTTCGCGGCCTCCATCTGCGAGCGGATGTTCCGCAGCCGTCGCACCGGGTCCGTCTCGCCGACCGGCAGCGCGACCAGGAAACCGGAGATCTGGTTGCCCGAGGCGCCGTCGCCGGAGCGTGAGCGCTGGTTAACCGGGATCAGGGCGCGCACGACCGAGTCGGGACCGGCGCTGCCGTGCGCGGAAAGCCAGTGGCGCAACGCACCTGTGACGAGGGCGAGCAACACGTCGTTCACCGTGCCGCCGTGTGCGCGGCGGATCCGGTGCACGTCCGCGAGATCCAGGCGCGACATCACCACGCGGCGTGGCCGGGTGGACGCGGTGAGCACCGGCGAGTTCAGCGTCGGCGGGCGGGTGTTCATCAGCACGCTCGACGCGATGTCGATCGTGTCCTTGATCCCGCGCAGCGACGGCAGGGACGGGAGGATCGACTTCGCCACCGGCTCCGCGGCGTCCGGAATGGACAGCCGTGACGGGTCGAAGAGCTGAATTCCCAGGCCGACGGCCTTCATGCCGTCGCACAGCGAGTGGTGCAGCTTCGCGACGACGGCGAACCGGCCGCCCGCGAGGCCGGTGATGACGTGCAGCTCCCACGGCGGGCGCGCGAGGTCGAGCGGCTGCGCCATGAGGTGCGAGACCAGGGTGGCGAACCGGTCACGGCCGCGCGCGTGGTGTGTGAAGACGTGGTCCTCAGGCGCGAAACCGGGGTCCTCCACCCAGCGCGCGCCACCGAGCAACGAGGTGCGTGCGCGCTGGCGCAGGCGCGGAATCTCTTGCGCCCGTTCGCAGAGCACGGCGGCGATGCGGGCCGGATGCACCGGAGTGGACGGTGCGAAGGTCGCGACCGCGCCGAGGTGCAAAGGATTGGTGTCGCCCTCCATCGCGAGGAAAGCGATGTCGAGGGGGGAGAGGTGGTCTGTCATATCTGTGCAAGGAAAACAGGTCATCGTGTCGTGCGCATTGCGATGAGATGGCGGTGACTCCCTACCGCCCCAAGTACACTCGAACGGTGGTACCACTGTGACTCGTGTGGGTGCGAACCAGGTCACACAACAGGTTCACCATCACGATCCCGAAGCCGGACAGGCCGGTGAACGACGGCGGGAAGCCGGAGCCCGAGTCGCTCACCTCGCACACGACGGTGCCGTCCTCGCGCCACAGCCGCAGCACCCCGCGGCCCGACGCGTGCAGGATGCTGTTCGTCGCCAGTTCGTTCACCGCGAGCACCAGGTCCTCGACCTGCTCGCGGCGCAGCCAGTGCGCGAACGCCGACACGATCTTGCGCACGTGCGCGAGCGTGCCGACGGAGAACGGGTGCTCCTCGGCGTCCGCGGGCGGAGGCGGCAACGGCACGTTGTAGATGTCGGCCAGCGCGGTGGTGGGGTCCGTGTACCACCTGCTCGCCACGCGCCGCCCGTCCTCGATCACCACGGGATGGGTGCGCCGCGCGTCCGCCAGCACGTGACCGGGCAGGGCCGTCGCGTCGTACGGGCACAGGATGGCGCCCGGCCGTCCCTCGAACGCCGTGTTGATCAACGCCTCGTGCTGCACGCACGCCGGGTACTCCAGGTCGGTGCGGCCGGGCCAGATCGGCTGGCCGACCACGCGGAACCGCAGTTGCGTGCTCGCGCTGAACGCCATCAGCACACCGGGGATGATCCGGCCGGGGTTGCGACCGGCCTCGGTCATGTCGATGAAGTGGACCTGCTCCGCCACGTCGCCGAGCCGTTCGCGCAGCGGGGCGATGCTCACCTCGGGCACCGCCACCAGCACCGGCTCGTCCCGATCGACACCTTCCGCGACGAATCTCGCCGTACCGGCGAGGAAGGTGTCCTCGTCCCGGTAGAACAGGGCTTCGTGTGCGAACGGGGCAACGGAGTTCATCGGCTTCCCGGTGAGGTCGGTGGCTGCGGCAGTCCCCCATTCTGCTCCCCGTGACAGTGTTTCGGCGGGGGCCAGGCCGGTGGTTGTCGGTGAGCGGGGATCCGCAGGTTGGATTCGCCGTGCGAGTGGGGAACACCCCAGGCAGACTCCCGGTTGTCGGGGCACAGCGAGGAGGTGACGCCGTGCTGCACCACACGTTGACCGGCCCGCGAGACGCGCCGGTGCTGGTGCTCGGCAACGCGCTCGGCACGACGACTGAACTGTGGCGCGAGTTCTCGCTGCCGTTCCGCCTGCTGCGCTTCGACCACCGCGGCCACGGCGGCAGCGCGCCCGTCGAAGGCCCGTGCACGATCGAAGACCTGGCGCACGACGTCGTGGAACTGCTGGACCACTTGGGACTGCGCCAGGTGTACTACTGCGGCGTGTCCCTCGGCGGCATGGTCGGCATGTGGCTGGCCGCGCACACCGACCGGATCTCCCGGCTGGCGCTCGTGTGCACCACCGCGTGGGTGCCGGACAAGGCCAGGTTGGACGAACGGATCGCGCTGCTGCGCTCGCACGGGATGGAGTCCGTCGCGGACTCGGTCGTCTCCCGGTGGTTCACGCCGACGTGCGCGCCGGCCGTCGTCGCGCGCTTCCGCGCCGAGTTGCTGAAGGTCGACCTGCCGACCTACCTCGCCTGTGTCGAGGCCGTCCGGGTGATGGACCTGCGGCCGGATCTGGCGAAGATCGACGTGCCCACCGTGGTGATCGCGGCGGCGCAGGACCACGCGACGCCGACGGAACTCGTCCGGCACATCGCGGACGACCTGCCGGATTCGGAGCTCTACGTGGTGGGGGATGCGGCGCACCTGGCGGTCGTCGAGGCGCTTCGGACGATCTCGGTGATCCTCGACGACCACTTCGGCAACGGGTAGCCGGGCGTGGGGCGTGTGCGGTACGGGGTGAGCGCCTGCGGTCGCGTTCCAGCGGGGTTGGCGGCTGCCGGGCCTTCGGTCGCCTTGCGAGGGTGGGCGCGCAGGTCGTAACGGAACTGCGCGGGGTTGAGCGGCCCGGAACCGCTATCCGGCCCTGAAGGTTCACACGGCTCGCTCCACATTGCCACGCCAGGACTCGTACGTGGTCGCCTTGCGTTGGCGGGCGCCCGATGGCACCGCGAGGGTCCAGTTGCGGTGGTTGGCGCCGACCGCACCGGAGAAGTCGCCTCGCCTCGTACGGCTCGCCGGCCCGTCCTCGGCGCGGGGCTAGACCTTCTCCAGAGGCCGGTGCGGCTCCGCGGGCAGCTCCACGCGGATCTCGTCGCCGGGCCGGACCACGCCACCCACCAGCACGACCGACATGATCCCCGCGCGCCGGACGAGCTCGCCGTCCGGGCCCTTGCCCACGACCTCCTTGAGCAGGCCCTTCGAGAAGGCGTCGATCTGCAGGCACGGGTTGCGCAGGCCGGTCACCTCGACCACGGCATCGGGACCGAGGTGCAGCACCGTGCCGGTGGGCAGGCCGAGCAGGTCGATGCCGCGTGTCGTGATGTTCTCGCCGATCTCGCCGGGGGCCACGGGGAAGCCCTTGTCGCGCAGTTCGTCGAAGAGCTCGGCGTGCATCAGGTGCACCTGGCGGAGGTTCGGCTGCGTCGGGTCCTGTGCGACCCGTGATCGGTGCTTGACCGTGACGCCCTGGTGGACGTCGCCCTCGACACCGAGTCCGGCGAGCAAAGTGATGCTCTCGCGCACGGGCTTGGTGAACGTGTACTCCTCGTTGCGGCTGACCGCTGTCACAACCCCCATGGCCTTGATTGTGCACGATCAGTTGAGACGCAACGGATACTCCGTTCGGCGCAAGCCACCGACCAGGCGCGAATCGATCAAGGTGATGCTGTTCGGGTTCGCCGACAGTGTTCTACCTGCGTCGATGTACCGGGCTGTGGAAACGCTCTCACGAACTTCCGGCAAGGCTCTTGACTAATCCTCACGTCAGGCTGTTGACTCCGTCACACCTCGTCGGAACCGGTACCGAAACCGGTTTCAGGAGGCGGCGGAAGGAAGTTCGGCATGCGTGTCACGATCGCAGAGGTCGCCCAACGCGCCCAGGTGTCCAAAGCGACCGTGTCACGTGTGCTGAACGGCAAGCCGGACGTGGACGCCTCCACCGCGCAGCGCGTTCGCAAGGTCATCGACGAGATCGGGTACGTGCCCAGCGCCCGCGCCGTCGGCCTTGCGCGGGGTCGCACCCGCACCGTCGCGATGCTCGCGCCGTCGCTCACCTGGCCGTGGATGGGTGAGGTGCTGCAGGGCATCGTCGACACGCTCGAAGCCGACGGGTACGGGTTGCTGCTGTACACGCTGAACCGCGGCCCCGAGTCGCTGAACCAGTTCGCGAACCACGTGTCCGCCAACGCTTTCGACGGCCTGCTGGTCGTCGAGCCCCCAGATGCCCTGCACTACATCTCCACGCTCTACCGGGCGGGCCTGCCGGTCGTCATGATCGACGATCGCGGCTCGCACCCGGAGTTCCCTTCGGTGACGACGACGAACCGGCAGGGAGGCGCGGATGTCGCGAGGCATCTCGTCGCGGCGGGTCGCCGCAGGTTCGCCGTCGTCACCGGACCTCCGCACTTCGGGTGCACTCAGGCGAGGCTGGACGGGTTCCGGCTCGCTTTGGCGGAAGCGGGCCTGACGCTGCACCCGGACCTCGTCGTCGACGGCGACTTCACCACGGAAGGTGGTGAGGTCGCCGTGGACAAGCTCGTCGCGAGTGGCATCCCGTTCGACGCCGTGTTCGCGCAGAACGACCTTTCGGCGGTCGGAGTGCTGCGGGCGCTGCGGGAATCCGGCAGGACCGTCCCCGACGACGTGTCGGTGGTCGGCTTCGACGACGTCCCGGTCGCGGGACACACCGAACCTCGGCTGACGACGATCCGCCAGCCGGCACAGGAGATGGGTGCCGCCGCCGCGCGGATGCTGCTCTCCACGCTCGAGGGACAGCCGATGCCCGACCACCCGCTGGTGCTGCCGACCTCGTTGATCGTGCGCGAATCCGCGCCCTGACCCACTCGCTCCACCACAACTGAACGGACCCGCCAGGCCACCCAGGGCCTACTTCACAGGCCTGTGCTCGCGATAGCCGAGCCTGAGGCGGCCCCTGGAGGCACGGGCGGACGACCCACATACAACACCGGTATGCGGCTCGACCGCCCGCGCCACCAGGAACCACCTCAGGCGCGACTCTCACAAACACAAACCTGTGAAGCAGACCCTTGCAGCCTGGCGAGTTCGCCGTACGTATGAGAGAGCGCTCTCATACATCGTCGTATCGGGAGATTCCCCCATGCGCAGAACAGTCATCGTCGCGTTGGCACTGGCGCTCGCGGCGACCGGTTGCTCCTCTGGTGGTGCTACCAAGGCTGCCGGAGTGCTGACCGTGGGCATGCCCAACGGGCCCCTGACCGAGAACCACAACCCGTTCCTGCCCACGTCCGCGGCGGGTTCGCTCGGCTACCGGTACCAGATCTACGAGCCGCTCGCGTTCGTGAACAACACGCGCCCGGCCCAGGACCCGGTGCCGTGGCTCGCTACCAAGTGGGACTGGACGCCCGACTACAAGAAGGTCACCTTCACGATCCGGGAGAACGTGAAGTGGTCCGACGGCAAGCCGCTCACGGCCGCTGACGTCGCCTTCTCGTACGAGATCCTCAAGAAGTGGCCGGCGCTCAACAACCGCGACTCGCTCAAGGTCGAGACCGCGACGGCGACGCCGGACAACAAGGTCGAGGTGTCGTTCGCGAGCCCGCAGTTCGTGAACCGCAACAAGGTCATCAGCGCGATGGTGGTTCCGCAGCACATCTGGAGCACCGTCCCGGACCCGACGACCTACACGAACCCGAAGCCCGTCGGCACCGGTCCGTACGAGCTGAAGTCGTTCACCTCGCAGACCGTCACGATCGCGCGGCGTGCCGAGTACTGGCAGGAACTGCCCAAGGTCCCGGAGATCCAGTACACCTCGTACAACGACAACACGGCGCAGACCACCGCGCTGGCATCGGGCGCGAGCCAGTGGTCGTACGTCTTCATCCCCGACTACCAGAAGCTGTACGTCGACAAGGACCCGGCGCACCACAAGCTCTGGTTCCCGGCCGGTCTCGGCATCCACGGCCTCTGGCTGAACACGACGATCGCGCCGTTCGACAACGCCGCGCTGCGCTCGGCGATGAGCGACGTGATCGACCGCGAGGCGATCTTCGTCAAGGGTGAGGCCCGCCTGTTCCCGAAGCTCGAGTCGAAGACCGGGATGCCGCTGCCCGCCGGTGACTCCTTCCTCGCGCCGGAGTACGAGGACGCGAAGTTCAAGATCGACGTCGACGGGGCCAAGCAGAAGCTCTCGGCCGCCGGCTTCAAGCTCGAGGGCGACGTGCTCAAGGCACCCGACGGCAAGCCGGTCACCATCGAGCTCACGAACCCGTCCGGCTGGTCGGACTACCTGACGGTCCTCGACATCATCAAGGGCGACCTGAAGAAGATCGGCATCGAGGCGACCGTCCGCACGCAGACTGCGGACGCGTGGACGACCGACTTCGCGAACGGCGCGTTCCAGGGCTCGCTGCGCTGGACCAACACCGGCGCGACGCCGTACGAGATGTACCAGAACATCATGGACGCCGCGGAGATCAAGCCGATCGGGCAGACCGCCGCGGTGAACTTCGGCCGCTACAACAACCCCGAGGCGACCGCGGCGCTGGCCGAGTACGCGAACGCGGCGGACGACGCGGCGCGGGCCAAGGCCCTCGCGGTGCTGCAGAAGATCATGGTCGAGCAGGTCCCCATGATCCCGACCTCCGCCGGTCCGATCGGTGCGGAGTACAGCACGAAGAACTGGGTCGGCTGGCCCACCGAGGAGGACCCGTACGGTCCGCCGCAGGCCACCCTGCCCAACGCCCTGCAGATCGTCATGAAGCTGAAGCCCGCGGGGTCTTAGATGAACGAAGTCGCGCTTGAAGCGAAAGGTCTGGTCAAGACCTACAAGCGCGTGCGCGCGGTGCAGGACGTCTCCATCGTCCTGCGCCGTGGGCGCGTGACCGCCCTCGTCGGCGAATCCGGATCAGGCAAGTCGACGGTGGCGAAGCTGCTCGCGCGGCTCGTGGAACCCACCTCCGGCGAGATCCTGCTGGACGGCGAGAAGGTGCGAAGGGTTCGGGAGTACCGGCGCAAGGTCCAGATGGTGTTCCAGGACCCCTTCGCGTCCCTCAACCCCGTCCACACGATCCGCTACCACCTGACCCGGCCGCTGAAGATCCACAAGCGGCAGGAGACGGTGGAGGAGCTGCTGCAGCGCGTGAACCTCCCGGCGGACTTCGCCTCGCGGTACCCGCACGAGCTGTCGGGCGGTCAGCGGCAGCGCGTCGCGATCGCACGGGCGCTCGCCGCGGACCCCGAGGTGCTGCTCGCCGACGAGCCGGTGTCCATGCTGGACGTCTCCATCCGGCTCGGCGTGCTGAACCTGTTGCTGGACCTCAAGGAACGGCTGAAGCTCGCGGTCCTCTACATCACCCACGACATCGCGTCGGCGCGCTACTTCGCGGACGAGACGTTCGTGATGTACGGCGGGCAGATCGTCGAGGGCGGCGACAGCGAGTCCGTGACGCAGCGGCCGGCCCACCCGTACACGCAGCTGCTGATCGAGTCCGCGCCTGACCCGGAACGGTCGGTGCTCGCGCTGGACGCGCCGCTGGAGGAGGTCGCGCAGATCTCCACCGGCTGCCAGTTCGCCGCGCGCTGCCCGAAGGTGCAGGAGCGTTGCTGGACCCAGGCACCACCCCGCACCGAGGTCGACTCCTACGGGCACTGGGCGGCCTGCTGGTTGTACGCGGAGGCGGCGGCATGACCTTCCTGCTACGCCGTGCGTTGTTCTACTTGGTCACCCTGTGGGCGGCGATCACGGCGAACTTCCTGCTGCCGCGCTTTCTTCCCGGCGACCCGGTGCAGGCGATGATCACCAAGCTCGGCGGCCGGCTGAACAGCGACGCGATGGCGTCGCTGTACGTCCTCTTCGGGCTGGACAAGAACAAGTCGATCTGGGAGCAGTACGTCGACTACTGGGCCTCCCTGGTGCGGGGCGACCTCGGGCTGTCGTTCACGTTCTTCCCGACGCCCGTCGCCGACGTGCTCTCGCAGTCCATGCCGTGGACGCTCGGGCTGGTCGGCGTCACCACGGTCATCGCGTTCCTGCTGGGCACCCTGCTGGGTGTCTACGCGGGGTGGAAGCGCGGTTCGTGGATGGACAACCTCATCCCGATCACGACGTTCCTGTCGTCCATCCCGTACTTCTGGCTCGGGCTGATCGCGATCTCGTTGTTCTCCGTGACGTGGCCGCTGTTCCCGGCGTCCGGCGGCTACGCGCCGGGCCTCGTGCCGGAGTTCTCCGGCGAGTTCTTCGGCAGCGTCCTGGAGCACGCCGTGCTGCCCGGCGTCACGATCATCGTGAGCTCGGTGGCCGGCTGGATCCTCGGCATGCGCAACATGATGGTGACCGTGACGGCGGAGGACTACGTGCTCGTCGCGCGGGCGAAGGGCCTCACGCAGAAGCGGATCATGTTCGCCTACGCCGCGCGCAACGCCGTGCTGCCGTCGATCTCCGGTTTCGCGCTGTCGCTGGGTTTCATCGTCGGCGGCGCCCTGCTGGTCGAGATGGTGTTCTCCTACCCGGGCCTCGGCTACGTGCTGTTCCAGGGCATCGGTGCGAAGGACTACCCGTTGATGCAGGGCGTGTTCCTGGTGATCACATTGGCGGTGCTGGTGGCGAACCTGCTCGCGGACATCGGCTACCTGCTGCTGGACCCGCGCACGCGGCGGGAGGGCTGATCTCCGATGAACTTCAAGACCAAGCTGGGCCTCGGCATTCTGGCCTTCTTCGCGCTGATCGCGGTGATCGGCGAGTGGATCGCGCCGTACGACCCGTCCGCGATGAGCGACGACGCGCTGTCGCCGCCCTCGGGCGCGCACTGGTTCGGCACGACCATGACCGGGCAGGACATCTTCTCCCAGGTGCTCGTGGGCACCAGGGGAGTGATGGTCGTCGGGCTGGTGTGCGGTGTGCTCGCGACCTTCCTGTCGATCCTGGTCGGGGTGACCGCGGGGTTCCTCGGCGGCGCGGCCGACGAGGCGTTGTCCATGCTGTCCAACATCTTCCTGGTGATCCCGGCGCTGCCGCTGATCATCATCGTCGCCTCGATGCTGCCGTCGGCGGACACGGTCCTGATCGCCGCGGTGATCAGCCTGACCGCGTGGGCGTGGGGCGCGCGGATCCTGCGCGCGCAGACGATGTCGTTGCGGCGACGGGACTTCGTGGAGGCCGCGCGGGCGTCCGGTGAACGGACCTGGCGCATCATCGTGTTCGAGGTGCTGCCGAACCTGCTCGCCGTGATCGGGTCCGGCTTCGTCGGCACGGTGATCTTCGCGGTCATGCTGCAGATCACCCTGTCGTTCGTCGGCGTGATCTCGCTGTCGACCTGGAACTGGGGCACGATCCTGTTCTGGGCGCAGAGCAACCAGGCACTCGGCCTGGGCGCGTGGTGGTGGTTCGTCCCCGCCGGCCTGTGCATCGCCCTGCTCGGCACGGCCCTGGCTCTGATCAACTTCGGGATCGACGAGTACGCGAATCCCCGCCTGCGGAAGGTGCGCGCATGAGCCCGGTGCTGGAGATCCGCGATCTCTCGGTCGACTACGGCAACCTGAGGGCCGTGCACAACGTCTCGCTGACGTTGAACGCGGGCGAGGTGCTCGGCCTGGCGGGGGAGAGCGGCAGCGGCAAGTCCACTCTGGCCTATGCCGCGACCCGGCTGCTGCAGGCGCCGGGCAAGGTGCCGTCCGGCGAGGTGCTGTTCAAGGGCCAGGACCTGCTGTCGCTGACCGACAAGCAGCTGCAGGTGCTGCGGTGGAACGAGATCGCGATCGTGTTCCAGGGCGCGATGAACGCCCTGAACCCGGTGATCTCGGTCGGCACGCAGATCGACGACGTGCTGCGCACGCACCGGCCGCAGATGAAGCGCCCGCAGCGGACCGCGCGCGGCCGTGAACTGCTGTCGCTGGTGGGCATCCCGACCGACCGGCTGTCGTCGTACCCGCACCAGCTCTCCGGCGGCATGCGGCAGCGCGTGATGATCGCGATGGCGCTCGCGCTGGAACCCGAGATCGTCATCATGGACGAACCGACCACCGCGCTGGACGTGGTGGTGCAGCGGCAGATCCTCGGGCAGATGATGAGGCTGCGCGAGACGCTCGGCTTCTCGGTCGTCTTCATCACCCACGACATCTCGCTGCTGGTCGAGTTCTCCGACCGCATCGCGATCATGTACGGCGGGCGGGTGGTCGAGGAGGCGCCGGCGAGCGAGATCTACCGCGCCGCCAAGCACCCGTACAGCCAGGGCCTGCTGGGGTCGTTCCCGGCGTTGCGCGGACCGCGTCGTGAGCTGAAGGGCATTCCGGGGTCACCTCCGGACCTGCGCTCGATGCCGTCGGGTTGTCCGTTCCACCCGCGGTGCCCGTCCGCGATGGACGTGTGCGGCGAGCGGATGCCGTCGCTGGAGTCCGTCGAGGAGAGCCGCCGCGTGGCGTGCTGGCTGGAGGACGTGCGTGTCTGACGTCATTGCGGGCCTGCCTAGTGACTTCTTCTGGGGCGTCGCCACTTCGGCGTACCAGATCGAGGGCGCGTACGACGAGGACGGCAGAACACTGTCCATCTGGGACACGTTCTCCCGTCGTCCGGGCGCCGTCGAGAACGGTGAGACCGGCGACGTGGCCTGCGATCACTACCACCGGATGCCCTCCGACGTGGCGATGATCGCGCGCCTGGGCGTCGACAAGTACCGCTTCTCCGTGTCGTGGCCGCGCATCCAGCCCTGCGGCCGCGGCCCGGTGAACCCCAAGGGCATCGACTTCTACTCGCGGCTCGTCGACGAGCTGCTGGACAAGGGCGTCGACCCGTGGCTGACGCTCTACCACTGGGACCTGCCGCAGGAGCTGGAGGACGCGGGTGGCTGGCCGCACCGCGACACCGCCTACCGGTTCGCCGAGTTCGCGGGCCTGGTGCACGACGCGCTGGGCGACCGCGTGCCGACGTGGACGACGCTGAACGAGCCCTGGTGCTCCGCGATGCTCGGCTACGACGTCGGCCGGCACGCGCCGGGCCGCACGAACTTCGCCGAGGCCATGCGCGCCACCCACCACCTGCTGCTGGCGCACGGCCTGGCTGCGCAGGAACTCCGGACGCGCGGCGTGACGTCGCTGGGCATCACGCTGAACATGGGCACCCACAGCCCGGCGTCCGACGACCCGCGCGACGTGGACGCCGCCCGTCGCGCCGACGGCCTGGGCACCCGGATCTACCTGGATCCGCTGGTGCACGGGCGTTATCCGGAGGACGTGCTGGCCGACATCGCCGCGCGCGGTGCCGCGATCCCGGTCCACCCCGGCGACATGGAGATCATCTCGACGCCGCTGGACGTCTTCGGCGTCAACTACTACACCTCGCACGTCCACAAGGCGACCGGCGACCCGGCCGTGTCCGAGGTCGTGCCGCAGGGCCGTCCGGTCACGGCGATGGGCTGGGAGATCGTGCCGGAGGGCTTCACGTCCCTGCTGGTCCGGCTGCACCAGGACTACGGCGTGCCGATGGTGATCACCGAGAACGGCGCGGCCTTCGACGACCTCGACGTCGTGGACGGCCACGTCGCCGACACGGACCGGGTCGAGTACCTGAAGTCGCACATCGAGGCCGTGGCCGCCGCCGTCCAGGCCGGTGCGGACGTGCGCGGCTACCTCGCGTGGTCGCTGATGGACAACTTCGAGTGGGGCTACGGCTACGGCAAGCGCTTCGGCATCGTCCGCGTCGACTACGAGACGCAGGAGCGGACCCTGAAGCAGAGCGCGCGGTGGTTCCGCGACCTGATCACGCGATCTCGCGCGTAACACCTGGTCCGGCCCAGTCTCCGGCCCGGTCGTCGTGGAATCTCTGCGCCCCCACGGCGGCCGGGCCGGTTCCACTTCCGCGGCTCGATCCCGGTGGAGCCGCACTCGCGTACGACCGTTCTCCCGGTCCAGCGGCGTAGATCACGCCCAAATGCACTAGCTAAGGCATACCTTAGTTAAGTTAGGGTTACTTTACGCCCTGTGAGTGCCAGGAGAGGATCGCGATGGAACCGGTGTTAGACCTGGCCGGAATAGGCTTCGGGCCGTCCAACCTCGCTCTCGCGATCGCCGTGGAGGAACACGAGCTGCCCGTCAGGGCTCGTTTCTTCGAGAGGCAGCCCCGCTTCGGCTGGCACCGGGGGATGTTGCTGGAGGACGCCACCATGCAGGTGTCGTTCCTCAAGGATCTTGTCACGCTGCGCAACCCCACCAGCAGTTTCAGCTTCCTGTGCTACCTGCGCGACCGCGGGCGGTTGATCGACTTCGTCAACCACAAGAACCTCTTCCCGCTGCGCAAGGAGTTCCACGACTACTTCGAGTGGGCAGCGGAACGGGTCGGGCACCACGTGTCGTACGGCGCGGAGGTCTCCGGGGTCCGGGCGGTCGACGACGGCTTCGAGTTCACCGCCGGCGAGCAGCAGGTCAGGACGCGCAACCTGGTGCTGGCGACCGGCCTCGAGGCGAACCTGCCGGACGGCATCGAGACGAGCGACCGGATCTGGCACAACAAGGACCTGCTGACGCGCGTCGACACCCTCCAGGACCCGCGCCAGGTCGTCGTGGTCGGCGCCGGGCAGAGCGCCGCCGAGGCCGTGGCCTTCTTCCACGACCGCTTCCCGCAGGCCGAGGTGCACGGCGTCTTCGCGCGCTACGGCTACAGCCCCGCCGACGACAGCTCGTTCGCGAACCGGATCTTCGACCCCGCCGCCGTGGACGACTTCTACGCCGCGCCGGAGGAGGTCAAGCGCAAGCTCATGGGCTACCACGCCAACACGAACTACGGCGTGGTCGACGGCGACCTGATCGAGGAGCTCTACCGGCGGGTGTACCGCGAGAAGGTCGTCGGCAGGCAGAGGTTGTTGCTGCACAACACCTCCAAGCTCACCGACGTGACGACCGACGGCAAGTGCGTGGTCGAGTCGCTCGCCGACGGCAGCCAGCTGCCGATCGACGCCGACGTCATCGTCTACGCCACGGGCTACCGGCCCGCGAACCCGGTCAGGCTGCTCGGCGACCTCGCCGGCCACTGCGAACGCGACGAGAGCGGCCGGCTGAAGGTGACCCGCGACTACCGCGTCGTCACGGACAACGGCCTGCGCGGCGGCATCTACCTCCAGGGCGGCACCGAACACACGCACGGCATCACGTCGTCGCTGCTGTCGAACACGGCCGTGCGCGTCGGCGAGATCCTCGACTCGGTGCTGCGGCGGGTGCAGCAGCACCACACCGAACCGAAGCTCCAAGCAGTCAAGTAGTTCCATGAGGAAGGACCCCGTCATGACCAACCCGTTCGAGGACCCGCAGGGCCGTTTCTTCGTGCTGGTCAACGAAGAGCAGCAGCACTCGCTGTGGCCGACCTTCGCGGACGTGCCCGCCGGGTGGACCAAGGTCTACGGCGAGGAGAGCCGTGAAGCCTGCCTGGCCTACGTCGAGGAGAACTGGACGGACCTGCGTCCAGCCTCGATCCGTGTTTGATTGCCGCTGTGTTTGTTTGCCGCTGCTCCGCACGCGGCGGTGAGTTCGTCGGGAAGTCGGCCGGACGACCGACGCGAACTCACGAGAGCTGGTCGCTCAGGTAGTCCTCGAATTTGCGCACGCCTACCGCGCGGCCGGGAGTCAGGTTCCCGCCCGCGCGGTAGGCGCGGTAGGTCGCCCCAGGCACCTTCAAAGGCACCAGCGTGCGTTGCTTTCCAGTTGCGGCCAGGTACGTCCGGGCGAAGTCGACGGCTTCGCGGATCTCCGGCCCGCCCATCTCGGGTGCCTTGCCCGCCGGCGGCGCCTGGGCCAGCGCCGCCAGCTCCAGGCCCACCTCGGCCTCGTCGACCGGCTGGAACCGGAACCCCGGCACGGGCATCCACGGCAGCTTCGACGCGCTGTCGAACATCCTGCGCAGCAACGAGTGGAACTGCGTGGCCCGCAGGATCGTGTGCGGCACACCCGAATCGATGATCAGCCGCTCGGCGGCGAGCTTCTGCCGGTAGTAGGGGAGCGGCACCTCGTGGCAGCCGACGATCGAGATGTACACCAGGTGCGCGGGCTTCGAGGCCAGCACGGTCCGAGCCATCCGCACCTCGTGCCGGAACGACGTCGCGCAGTGCACGACCACGTCCGCTCGGAGAGCCCCCAGGCCGGTGCCGCGCAACAGATCCGTGCCGCTCGAACGCGAGACCGACCGCGCGCCCGGCAAGGCGGCGACGACGTGCCTGCCCAGCGAGCCACTGCCACCCGTGACGACGGTGTCGCATTCCTTCTCGGGGTTCATGCCGTGACTGTGACACGGTGGTAGTAGGCCAGCACGACGGTGCCCGACACCGCGGCGACCGCACTGATCACCAGGCCCGCCTGCGACAGCCCGCTCATGCCCGTGCCCTCGCCGAGCAGCTTGATGCCGATCCACGCCGCGACGATCGGGTTCACGACGGTCTGCCCGGCCACGACCAGATCCGGCGGCCCGGCGGCGTACCCGAGCTGGATGAACCACGCCCCGGTCAGGAAGGCGACGACCAACCCGCCGAGTGAGATCCACTCGATCACGGGTAGCCCGGTCGTGACGTCCCTGACCAGCACGGCGACCAGTCCGTAGGCGATCCCGGCGCCCACGGAGAGCGCCAGGGCCCGCACGGCGCCCAGTGTGAAGGTGGCGGCCACGACGCACACCAGCACGCCGGCGACGACGAGTTGCCCGGCCTGGAGCGCGACCTTCGGCGAGACCTGGGTCGGCACCGCCTCGCCCGCCGTGATGGACACGAACACGACGATGCCCGCCGTCGCGACGAGCACGGCGACGGCGAGCAGGCCGGACAGCCGTCGCGCGCGGCACACCGCGATGATCGGGATGGCCAGCGCGTTCAGCGGGGCGACCACCGAGACCGGGGCCAGCGAGAGCGCGACGACCTGCAGGACCGCGCACGCGAAGAGCACCAGGAACCCGTAGACCCAGCGGCGGGACCGCACGAGCTGGAGTGCGGAAGTCAGCTTCAGATCGCCTGTTTCGCGGACACCGGCGTGCTGCCACATCGCGCCGAGTGCGCTGCACCCGGCCGCGAGCACCGCGCACAGAATCGCGACCCCGACCACGTGGCCCATGCTACGCCGCCGCTGCTATGGTTCATTACATGAGTAACGAACCAAGGAACTAGCGATGTTCGACGACCGGAGCCCGATCTACCGGCAGATCGCCGACCGGATCAAGGCGGACGTGCTCAGCGGGGCGTTGAAGGCGGACGAGCAGGTCATGTCGACCAACCAGTACGCCGCCTACTACCGGATCAACCCGGCCACCGCGGCGAAGGCCTTTCAGCAGCTCGTCGACGAACAGGTGCTCTACAAGAAGAGGGGGATCGGGATGTTCGTGAGCGCTCAGGCTCGCGACATGCTGCGGGCACAGGGACGGGAGTCCTTCTTCGGCGAGGTCGTGGACCCGATGGTCGCGGAGGCGCTGGCCATCGGCATTCCGCTCGCCGACGTCATCCGCCGGATCGAACAGCACGAGAAGAACGGGGGCGTGTGATGCGGGTTGACGTGCAGGGCTTAACGGTTCGATACGGCGACGTGACGGCCATCGACGACATGAGCTTCTCGTTGTCCGGCAACAAGATCTACGGTCTGCTCGGCCGCAACGGCTCCGGCAAGACCAGCCTGATGTCGGCGTTGGCGGGCTACCGCAAGCCTTCAGGGTCCGTTCAGCTCGACGGCCTGCCGGTGTTCGAGAACGCCGCCGCGATGCGTCAGGTGTGCCTGGTCCGCCACACCGCCGACGCCGCGGACAAGGGCGACAAGGTCTCCTACGTGCTGGAGTACGGCGCCGCGTGGCGCGACACCTGGGACAACGACTACGCGCTGGAGCTCACCGACCTGTTCAGGATCGGCCTGAAGACCAAGGTCGGCGAACTGTCGCTGGGGCAGCGCTCGGCACTCGGCGTGGTGATCGGGCTCGCCAGCCGTTCGCCGCTGACGATGCTCGACGAGTCGCACCTCGGCATGGACACGCCGACCCGGTACGCGTTCTACGACGCGCTGCTCAACGACTTCATGGAGCACCCGCGCACGATCATCATCTCGACGCATCTGATCGAGGAGCTGGCCTCGTTGCTGGAGGAGGTGCTGATCATCGACAGCGGCCGGCTGGTGTTGCAGGAGGAGGCCGACGTGCTGCGCTCACGCGGCACCGAGGTCACCGGCAACGCCTCCGACGTCGACGAGTTCACCGCCGGACTGACCGTCCTGAGTGAGAAGTCGCTGGGGCGCACCAAGGCCGCGATGGTCTACGGCGCGCTCGACGACGAGCACCTGGTGCGCGCCCGTCAGCTCGGGCTGGAGCTCGGCCCGATCGCGTTGCAGGACCTGTTCGTCCACCTCACCGATCCGGTCGGAGGGAAGCGGTGAAGATCTTCCGTCACCTGACCATCTCGCTGCTCGTCTTCTGCGCGATGGTCGCGGCAGGTGCCTTCGCGTTCGTCCTCGTGGTCACGTTCGTGGTCTCGGCCTTCCGCGACGTCGAGATCAGCGCGTGGAACGTCGTCACGTCGCAGATCGCGCGCTGGTTCCTGTTCTGGATCGGCATCTACGTGATCCACAACCTGCTGCCGATCGCCGTCGCGCACGGTCGCACGCGCCGGGAGTTCCTCGCGGCGGGATCCGCCTTCTCCGTCGTGCTCGCGCTGCTGATGACGTTGTTCGCCTGGCTGGGATTCCTCGTCGAGGGCGGGATCTACTCGTTGATGGACTGGCGTGCGGACGAGCACGGCTTGCCGCAGGCGTACTTCCTGATGTTCCTGGTGTGGTGTGCGGTCGGCATGTTCTGCGCGGCGGCGTTCGGCAGGTTCGGCGCGGGTGGCATCTTCTCGGTGCCGATCGGCGTGGTGCTGGTCGCGGTCACGACCGCGCGGATCCCCGGCTCGGGCAACCTGCCGTTCATCCGCAACGTCCCGTCGTACCTGGGCGCAGGCTGGCACCTGATGTCGCTGGCGGCGTTCCTGGTCGCACTGGCAGCGACATGGGTGATCGCCCGGGACATGCCGGTGCGCCTGCGCACCACGTGATCAGCCGCTGTCGCGCACCACGAGTGAGGGTTCGAAGATCACCGACATGGTGGGGGAGCGCGGCTCGGTGATCTGGCGCAGCAGCTGACGCGCCATCTCCGCGGCCATGTCGGTGATCGGCTGGCGGACGGTCGTGAGCTCGGGTTCGGACGTCAGCGCGGCACTGCTGTCGTCGAACCCGACGACCGCCACGTCGTCGGGAACCTTGCGGCCACTGCGGTGCAGCACGGGGATCGCGCCGTTCGCCATCAGGTCCGACGCGATGAACACGCCGTCGACGTCCGGGCAGCAGCGGAGCAGCTTCTCCATCGCGGCCACGCCGGACTGCCGGGTGAAATCCCCGTGCACCACCACGGCGTCGGGCACCTCGGCGAGGAACCCTGCGAGCCGGTCCTGGCCCGCCGGGGTGTCCTGCGGGCCCGTGATCGTCGCGATCCTGTTGCACTGCAACGACTTGAGTCGGCGTGCGGCCAGGGCGGCACCGGCCGTCTGGTCCACGTCGACGTAGGTGATCGGCATCGGTTCGAGCGGACGGCCGGCGAGCACGACAGGAAGTCCGGCCTCGATCAGCTGACCGGGCACCGGATCCGCCGGGTCGGTGTGCACGAGGATCACGCCGTCCAGCCGGCCACACCGCAGGTCGCTCAACGCCCGCTCGCGCGTGCCCGGACCGGTCATCATCAGCACCAGGTGCACGCCCAGCGGCCGCACGACGCGGGTCACGCCGCTGACGACGCTCGCGAGGTGCGGGTCGCCGTCCATGCGGCGTTCGTCGGGCAGCAGCAACCCGATCGCGTCGGCCCGGCGCGTGACGAGCGAGCGCGCGGCGATGTTCGGCAGGTAGCCGGTGCTGGAGATGGCCCTCTGGACGGCGTGCCGGAGCGACTCGTCGACGCTGGACGCGCCGTTGACCACTCTCGACGCGGTCGCGCGCGACACTCCGGCCACGCGAGCCACCTCCTCCAGCGTCACGCGCTTCACCCGGCCGCCAGTTCCGCCGTGCGGTGGCGTTCCATCAGCTTGACCACCTCGGCGGTCGGCGGGTGGGTGATGGCCGGGCCTGCCGACTTCAGCACCTCCAGCGACTCGGTGAGGTGCGTGCGCACGAACTGCTTCAGCGCGTCCGGGCTCGTGGCCGCCAGCTGGATCTCGGCGTCCGTCGGCATGCCCGGCATGTCGTGCCCGGCGTGGTTGTTCACGTACGGCGCGTCGAGCAGCTTCCTCAGTTCGGTGAGCTCGATGTTCCGGTTCTCCTTGAGCTCGGCGGAGTCCGTGAGCTCGAGCAGCTTGAGCGCCTGCTCGTCGGTCGCGATGGCGAGCTCGACGAACGCTCGTTCCGTTGCGCCGTAACCGTTCTGGGGAGCCGGTGGGGGAGAGGGCGGGGGTGGAGCCTGCTGGCAGGCCACGAGAAGGCCTGCCAGCAGGAGCATTGTCATCCGTGGTTGCCGTTGTGGTCGCACTTGATCACCACGTTGAGACAGTTGCGGACGCGGCGCTCCATCTCCGCGCGCGGCCACACGTTGAAGAAGTCACCGTGCATCGTCTGCCCTGTGCCGGAAGCGAGTCGCAGCCCGGCCGTGCTGCCGTTGACCGGATACCGCAGCACCATGCGCAGCTTCGGCACCGAGACGGGGTGGCTCGACGGGCAGCCGCCGGCGACCGGGTACGACATGTGGGACTTGTGGTCGGCCGAGTCGAGGTTGCGGCCGTCCCAGCACTGCGGGAAGTCCAGGTAGGTCTCGAGCATCGTGCCCGCCGGGCAGGTCACGAAGTTCTTGGACGGGTTGACGTGCCCGGCGTGCAGGCAGGACCAGCGCGCGATGCTGTCGGCATCACCGGTGGCCTTCGCGTTGCCCGCCACGATCTTCAGCCCGTACGGCGTGGGCTGGATCGCCGCCGGGTTGTTCACGCCCTCACCGAGGTAGTAGAAGGTGACGCCGGTGGGGGCGATCGCGGTGTTGTCCCGGTACAACGTCGGCACCCAGTACGACGAGATGTCCGAGGCCGGGTTGCAGTTGCCCGTCTGGCCCTCCATCGACTGCAGGGTGGAACGGGCGTTCGTCGAGTGGTTGCCGAAGAAGTCGTGGAAGTGCGAGGCACCGGCCAGGTTCGGCAGGACGATCGGGTCGTCCGCCAGCCGGTGGCTGATCGGACACTCCGCGAGGAACTCGGCCACGCGGACTGGTTCTCCTTGTGCCGCAACGGGAATGCTGAGTGCGGTGGCTATCAGCCCGATGACGGCGGCGATGTGGAACAAGGGCTTCCTCATTGAAGCTTTCCTCTCCGCAGCAGGATTGGGAGAGCGCTCTCACGCCTTTCGAGCATGGCGCAGCCCGTAATCGGCCGTCAATCCGCAAGAAACGTTCAGAAGTCCCGGTTTTCTTGACAGGGCGGGCACGATGCCCTGACGCTCGGCACTGAACTCCTGTCGCAGAGAGCGCTCTCTCGCCGTCCTCGCCAGTTCTCCGGCCTCAGGAGCACCCATGTCAGGAAGGCTTCAACGCGGAAGACTCCCTCTGTTCGCCGCGGCCGTGGTCGCGACCGCTCTGCTCGTTCCGGTGCAGGCGTCCGCCGCCGGTCCGCTGATCTCGCAGAACCGCCCGGTCACCGCCTCCAGCAGCGAGAACGTCGCGTTCGGCGCCGCCGCGGCGGTGGACGGGGACCTCGGCACGCGCTGGTCCAGCTCGTTCGGTGACCCGCAGTGGATCCAGATCGACCTCGGCTCGTCCGCTCGCGTCGACCAGGTGGTGCTGGCCTGGGAGACCGCGAGCGCGCGGGCCTACACGCTCAGCATCTCCGCCGACGGCACGACCTGGCAGGAACTTCGTCGAACGACGACAGGGCCTGGCGGCACCGAGACGCTTCCGGTCACCGGCACCGGCAGGTACGTGCGCCTCGACCTCACCCAGCGGGCCACGCAGTGGGGTTACTCGCTGTGGGAGTTCCAGGTGTTCGGCACCCCGGGCACCGGAACCGCGGAAACCCTGCTCTCGTACGGCAGGTCCGGTGCCGCGTCGACGTTCCAGGACGACGCGAACTGCGGCCAGTGCACCCCGGCCAAGGCGTTCGACCGCGATCCGGCCACCCGCTGGGCGACCAGTGCCACGAACGGCTGGGTCGACCCCGGCTGGATCTCCGTCGACCTCGGCGCCACCGCCACGATCTCGAAGGTCGTGCTGCAGTGGGATCCCGCGTTCGCCACGGCGTACCGGATCGAGGTCTCCGACAACAACTCCAGCTGGCGCGAGATCTACTCGACCACGACCGGCCGCGGGTTCAAGGAGACGCTGACGGTCAGCGGCACCGGCCGTTACGTGCGCATGTACGGCACGGCCAGGTCGAACGGCTACGGCTACTCGCTGTGGGAGTTCCAGGTCCACGGCACGGGCGGCGCTCCCATCACACCGCCGCCGCTGCCGCCGAACCCGTCGTTCCCAGGCCGCCTGGTGTGGGGCGACGAGTTCAACGCTCCCGCGGGCACCGGTCCGGACGCCTCGAAGTGGCAGCCGGAGATCGGTCCCGGTGTGAACAACGAGCTGCAGTACTACACGAACAACAACAACGCCCGGCACGACGGCAACGGCAACCTGGTGTTGCAGGCCCGGCGTGAGGTCACGCCCGGCAGCGCGTGCCCGGTGGACCCGGTCAGCGGCAGCACGACCTGCCAGTACACGTCGGCGCGGCTGAACACCTATGGCAAGTTCACCTTCACCTACGGCCGGGTCGAGGCGCGCATCAAGGTGTCGTCGACCCAGGGGTTGTGGCCCGCGTTCTGGATGCTCGGCGCGGACTTCTTCGACCAGCGCAGGCCGTGGCCCGCGTGCGGCGAGATCGACATCATGGAGCACGTCGGCAAGGAACCGAACCGGGTGTACTCGACGCTGCACGCGCCCCAGTACTTCGGGGCGGGCGGGTACGGGTCACCGCTCGAACTCGGCCAGCCCGCGTCCAGCGCCTTCCGGACGTTCGCGGTCGAGTGGGACTCCAGCCACATGACGTTCAGCGTGGACGGCAACAGGTTCTTCACCGTCGACCGGGAACAGCTGGAGACCACCCGCGGGCCGTGGGTCTACGACCACCCGTTCTTCCTCATCATCAACAACGCCGTCGGCGGCGACTGGCCCGGCCCGCCGGGGGCCGGGACGCAGCTGCCGCAGGACATGGTGCTGGACTACGTCAGGGTGTACCAGTGACGGAGATCCTGGCGGGCGGCGAGACGTCGAACGCCTCGCTGACCGCCTCGACCTCGATCTGCGCGGTCTCGCCCGCGTTCAGCGGGATCGCCGGCACGAAGTACGCGTCGTTCGGCGTGCCGCCGAGGAAGATCCGCTCGGCACCGGCCGCCTTGTAGACCCGGTACTGCCGGATCGCGCCGGGTGAGCGCGTCCAGGTGAGCCGTGCCGACGCCGTGGTGGCGTTGGTGCGGCTCACCTGCTCGACCTGAACACCGGACGGCGCCGCCGGGGGAGTCATGACCGGGTTGGTGACACCGATCCGGCCGATGAACGCGGTGACCGCCGCTCCCGGCAGGACCCGCAGGGAGATCTCCGTGAGCGTCGCGCCGGAGTGCTCGCCCAGCGGGAACACGCTGCGCCGCCACGCCCCGCTGACGCCGCCGAGGTCGAGGACGCGTTCGGTCGTGCCGAACCGCAGGACCGCCTGCAGCCGCGACGGACCGGTGCCGGTGCGGTGCACGATCTCGAACTGGCTGCCGCCGGTCAGCTTCAGCGACGTCGCGAACAGCCGGACGTCGTTGGCGGACTGCGGTGTGCCGGTGATCTTCAGCGCGGTGCCGCCGTCGTACGGGTCGTCCCAGTCGAGCGACGGGGTGACCAACGTGGCGCTGCCCGTGACACTCCACCGCCAGGTCGGCAGGACGTCCTGCAGCGACAGGTTGTTCCAGGCCTGCGTCGACCGAACGGTGCCGTTGACGGCGAACTTCCTGCCGTGACCGGTGTTGAAGTTCGTGACGAACGGGAGCGTCGTGACAGGGGTCAGCTCGGTGACGTAGTGGGCGACGCCCTTCCAGTTCGCCGTCGTCGTGGTGTTCGCCGGATCACCGTTGGGGCCGACCCAGAACCTGTTGTCGCGGGCGTAGAAGTCGGCGGGGCCCGTGGCCGACTTGAACGTCCACTCCGGACGGTAGAAGCCGAGTGACGTCACGTGCGGCCTGCCCTCGGGGAAGATCGAGGCCCAGCCGACGCTCGTGTTGTAGCCGCCGGCCTCGACGTCCACCCCGGACGCCAGGTCGTACGGGCTGCGGCCCATCTGCCGGGCGAGCGAGGCGGAGTTCGCGAGTCCCTGCGTGCTCCACCAGAAGTTCAGGAACATCTCGTCGGACTGCTCGAAGAACATCCGGTTGCGCGCGGTCAGGGCGTTCTGCCAGCTGACGCTGCCGCTGTCGGTCATCGCGTCGTACCAGACGACCCGCAGCCCGGACTTCTTCATGTAGACGATGAAGTCGCGCATGTCGTTCGCGAGCTGGGTGTTGCCTCCGGCGGTCTCCTGGTTGAGGAACCAGCCGTCGAAGCCGTAGTGCCGTGCGACCTGGACCATCTTGTCCGCAACGGGGAACCTGTCGCCCTCGCGCCGGACGAAGTCGCGGACCCACTGGATCTGGCCGCCGTAGGCCGTCGGCGGGAGGAACACGTTGCCGATCACGCGCACGCCGTTGCGGTGCGCGGCGTCGGTGACGGTCGGGTTCGGCGCGAGGATCAGGCCCTCGGACGCCGACCCGCCCCAGAACACCAGTTCGTCGATGTACTGCCAGTAGTTCGTGGCGTAGTAGTTGATGTCGAGCGAGCCCTGTGCGGGGTTGCCGCTCGTCGGCGCGTAGGCCACCAGCGCCTGCACGCGGGCCTCGTTCGGGCGGGCGTGCGCGTTGGCCGGTCCGGCCGGGACGACACGTCTCGCGAGCGGCACCGTGCTGCGGTTGTACTTCGCGTCCCGGTCGGTCGACGGATCCCAGTCGAGGATCGTCGCCGGGTGCCAGTAGGACGCGTACGGCTGCGCGGTGTCGGCAGCGGACGCGGGAGTCTCGGACAGCAGACCGGTGAGTGCTGCTGTGGAGCTCAGAACGAGGAACTGTCTCCGGGTGGGCACGAGATCACCTTCGTGGGCCGTCCGAATCGCCGCATACCGCCGCTGCGGTGACCGGACAGGACGACAACGTCCCGGTCCGCTGCGGTGGGTGACGAGCCGGTACTGGGAAACATTCCGTCGAACATCGTCGAAACGTCCCCGTAACCATCCATGTGGCCGAATCCCACGGAGGCTACTGGGCGGTAGCGTGTGGCTCGCCGTCGCTTTTGGTTCCCCTGCAACCATTCGAGGTGTCTTCGTCGTGCGCATCAAAACCATGCTTGCGGCGCTGGTCCTGGCGCTCATCCCAGCCACCGCCCCCGCCGTCGCCACAGCGGCGGCCAACCCCCACGAACGCGGCCCCGCACCCACGGCCGCGTCGGTCGAGGCCTCCCGAGGCACGTTCGCCGTGACGTCCGCGGCCGTCGCCCGCCAGTCGAACTTCGGCGGCGGCACGGTCTACACCCCGACCAGTGATCTCACGTTCGGCGCTGTCGCCGTCTCACCCGGCTTCACGGCCACCCAGTCCTCGGTCGCGCACTTCGGGCCGCGACTGGCGTCCTACGGGTTCGTCGTGATCACCATCAACACGCTGTCCGGCTTCGACGACCCGGACAGCCGCGGCCGTCAGCTGCTCGCGGCACTGGACTACGTGGTCCGCACCAACCCCCGCGTCGACGCCTCGCGCCTCGCCGTGATGGGCCACTCCATGGGCGGCGGGGGAGCGTTGCGCGCCTCCGCGACCCGTCCCGCCCTGCAGGCATCGATCCCGATGGCCGGCTGGCACACCACCAAGAGCTGGTCGACGGTCCAGGTGCCGACCCTGGTGCTCGGCGGCCAGAACGACCCCACCGCGCCCAACTCCCAGCACTCCACGCCGTTCTACAACTCGATCACGGCCGCACCGGACAAGGCGTTCCTCGAACTGCGCGGCGGCGACCACTCGGCGCCTCGCAGCGACAACGTGACGGTGCGCAAGTACACGCTGTCGTGGCTCAAGCGCTTCGTGGACGACGACGTGCGCTACGACCAGTTCCTGTGCCCGGCCCCCGCGCCGAACACGCTCATCAGTGCCTACCGGGACACCTGCCCGCACGCATGAGAAAAGGGTGCTGTGCCGGCAATGCGACGGCCTGGCACAGCACCCTTCGTCCTGCTTATTCGTACGCGATCGCGTCCAGCACGTTCAGACGCGCGGCCCTGATCGCGGGCAGGATCGCCGCGATCACGCCGACGAACGCCGCCACCACCAGGTACTGGACCATGGTCATCCAGGGCAGGCCGATCTCGGAGATGCCCTGGTCCTTCAACGCCTGCACGGTCGCGATGCCCAGCGCGAGACCGACCGCGAGGCCGAGCACCGCGCCGAACACCGAGATCACCACCGACTCGACGGTGATCATCCGCATCACCTGCGCCCGCCGCATGCCGATGGCCCGCAGCAGTCCCAGTTCGCGGGTCCGCTCGATCACCGACAGCGCCAGGGTGTTGATGACGCCGAGGACGGCGATCAGGATCGCGAGCGCCAGCAGGATCTGGATCATCAGCAGGACCGTGTCGAACTGCGAGGTCGTCTGCTTCACGAACGCGCTGCGGTCCTGGACGGTGATCTCCGGGTTGTCCGCGAACAGCGGTTCGACGCGCTTCTGCACGTCCGCCGCGGACACGCCCGGCGCGACCTGCACGAACGCCTGGGCGATCTGGTCGGACCGGAAGTCCTTGCTCGCCGACTCCGGCAGCACCAGCGCGCCCTGCAACACCTGCGACTTCACCCAGATGAAGCCGACCGAGTAGGTCTTCGGCTCACCCTTGGCCAGCTGCAGCGTGACCTTGCTGCCCACCGACCAGCCCTTCTCGGCCGCCATCTCCTCCGGCAGCGCGAGCTGGTCGTCCTTCAGCGGCGCGATGACGCCGGACTTCGGCTTCAGGCCGAACATCGACGCCATCGCGGGCATGTCCGTGACGCCGACGGCGAACAGCTGGTTCTCACCCTCGAGCACGCCGTCCTGCGACCAGCCGACCGCGGACTTGACGCCGTCGGTCTTCTCGATCTTCGTCAGGACTTCCCGCCTGAACGTCGCGGGCTCGCCCTCCATCTGGCCCTCGCCGGAGACGATCAGGTCGGTCTGCAGCTGACCGGAGGCCAGCTTCTCGATCGACTTGGTCGCCGACGTCAGCACCACGCTCACGCCGGTGATCAGCGAGATGCCGACCATCAGCGCGGCCGCGGTGATCGCGGTGCGGCGCGGGTTGCGCGCGGAGTTGCGGCGGCCCAGCAGGCCGGGCATCGACCACGACAGCAACCGGCCGATCAGCGACACCATCGGCTTGGACAGGATCGGCGTCAGCAGCGCGACACCGACGAACGCCACCAGGATGCCGCCGAAGATCAACGGCAGCGAGGCCTGGTTGAAGCCGAACGCCAGCGACGTGCCACCCGCGGCGGCCACCAGGGCACCGGTGATCGTGATCTTCGTGAGCGGCCGGTCCGGCGTGGCCGCCTCGCGCATCGCCGCGACCGGCGCGATCCGCGACGCCCGCAGCGCCGGCATGACGGCCGCGACGACGGTGACGATCATGCCCACCGCGAACGACGAGATGACCGCCGACATCGGCACGCCGATGCCCGCGAGCTGCAGGCTCGAGCCGCCGAGCGAGCTGAAGATCTTCGCCAGCAGCGCGCCGATGCCGATGCCCGCCCCGAGGCCGACGATCGACGCGATCAGGCCGATCACCAGCGCCTCCAGCACCACGGACCCGATGACCTGGCCACGTGACGCGCCCATCGACCGCAGCAGCGCCAGTTCCCTGGTGCGCTGGGCGACGATGATGGAGAACGTGTTGAGGATGATGAAGATGCCGACGAACAACGCGATGCCGGCGAACCCGAGCAGCACGTAGTTGAAGAACTTCAGGCCCTCGTTGATCTGGTCGGCCTGCTCCTTCGCCAGCACCGCACCGGTCTTGACGTCGTAGCCGGAGCCCAGCTTCGCCGCGACGGCGTCGCGCAGCGCGTCGTCCGTGGTGCCCTGGGCCGCGGTGACGGTGATCCCGGAGAACACGTCCTTCTTGCCCAGCAACAACTGTTGAGCGACCGGCTCGGTGAACGCCACCGACAGCTCGCCGCCCAGCGAGTCACGGCCGCCCGCGTACTCGTAGACACCGGTGATCTTGAAGGTCTTCTTGGGCTCCAGCGTCAGCAACGCGATGTCGTCGCCCACCTTGAAACCACCGGTCGTCGCGAGGAAACCACCGACGGCGACCTCGTTCTCGCCGGCGGGGGCCTTGCCGTCGCGGATCTTCTCCTGGCCCGTGCCGGTCCAGTTGAAACCGAACCGCGGCGAGCCCGACGTGGTGATGACCTTGCCGTCCTTGCCGATCGGCCGCGCGGACCCCTGCACGTCACCGACGGCCGACGCCACCCCCGCCACCGACTTCACGTCCGAGATCGCCTGCGGCGTCAGCGGTTCGGGCTGCTTGCCCTTCTCCGCCTTCGGCGTCACCGAGACGTCCACATTGGCGAAGGCCGACGAGAACAGGTCGGTGAACGACCGCTGGAGCGTGTCGGTCAGCACGAACGAACCGGACACGAACATCACGCCCAGCACCACCGCGAGCGCGGACAGCACCAGCCGGAGCTTGCGCGACAGCAGGCTCTTCAAAGTCGCCTTAAACATGGCGCACCGTGCTGCTCTCGATCATTTCGGGAGAGTCGAGGTGCTTCATCGTGTCGAGGACCTCCTCGGCCGACGGCGACAGCAGCTCGCGGACGATGTGGCCGTCCTTGAGGAAGATGACGCGGTCGGCGTACGAAGCGGCGTTCGGGTCGTGCGTGACCATCACGATCGTCTGCCCGAACTCGCGGGCGGACCGCTGCAGGAACCCGAGCACCTCGGCACCGGACTGCGAGTCCAGGTTGCCGGTCGGCTCGTCCGCGAACACGACGTCAGGGCGCGACACCAGCGCACGCGCACAGGCGACGCGCTGCTGCTGGCCGCCCGACAGCTGCGTCGGCCGGTGGGTCAGCCTGTCCCTCAGACCCACCGTGTCGACCACGACGTCGAACCAGGCCTTGTCGACCTTCTTGCCGCCGATCGCGAGCGGCAGCGTGATGTTCTCCTCGGCGGTCAGCGTCGGCAACAGGTTGAACTGCTGGAAGATGAAGCCGACCTTGTCCCGCCGCAGCTCCGTGAGCCCGCGGTCCTTCAACCCGGTGACCTTGGTGCCACCGACCCACACCTCGCCGCTGGTGACGTCGTCGAGCCCTGCCAGGCAGTGCATCAGGGTCGACTTGCCCGACCCCGACGGGCCCATGATCGCGGTGAACCTGGACTTCTCCAGGTCGACGCTCACCCCTGCGAGCGCGGTCACGGCAGCGTCGCCGGACCCGTAAGACTTCCAAACGTCGACGGCTCTCGCCGCGACTCCATCGGACGCGCTCACTTCTCTGTCCCCTCCTATGGGCTTCGTGCGCACCATCTTCGGCGACACGGGCACACCGAAGGGTCAGGTCTTCCACTGAGATCGACCCTGAGATTAACCCCGGTGCCCCCGCCCCGAGTCGCCACGCTGAGAGAACTCTCAGCTGCACCGCGTGTGCGGATGGTCGCAGGAGGAGACGATATTTCACTGCTGCGGCAATGTCTTCAGACTTCGGAGGACTACGCCGTCAACTTCCGTCGCATGGGGACGGTCGGTTCCATCAGCCATGAAACCAATTCCACTCGGAGGCCTTCGCGCAACGCGTTCTCGGCCAGCCAGTGATCGACGTCGCCGCGGTAGGCGCTCGCGGGCCTCGGCCAGCGGGCCAGCCACTCGCCGAACGCCGCGTTGAACGCGATCGGGCCGCCCGGCGGCCGCACGCCCAGGACGAGCACGGGGTCCTCTCCGGTGGCGAGAGAGGCGGCGATGTCGTACGTGCCACCGAAGAGGATCCGATCCGCTCCCAGCTCACGGGCTTTGTCCGCCACCCCGAAGAACGCCGACCCGCGCCCGTGAGCGCGCACCACCAGCTGGTGCGCACGGAAGTCGGTGTCGAGGAACTCATCGGCGTACGTGCCGTCGTCGGCCAGCACCAGCACGTTCGTGCCGTCGGGGAGCGCCCCGACCTGCCCAGGATGCGTGATGCCGATGACGGTGATGCCCACGCCGTCCATTCTGCTCGCCGAGTGTTAACCCGTTGCGGCGCTTGCGTTAAACAAGTTTCGGAAGCACCTCGGCGCCGAACAGGCGAATCGTCTCGACGACCGATTCGTGCGGCATGCCGCCGATGTCCACCATCACCAGGTGCGTGTCGATCGACAGGTGCTCCGCCAGCTCGTTGAGCCGTGCCACCACCTCGTCCGGCGTCCCGCACACCGCCGCGCCGTCCATGATCGCGTCGACGTCGATGTCGCCGTCCCCGCGCCACGGGTCCGCGAACCGCGCGTACTCGGCGAGGTGCGGCCGCCAGCGCTCCCGCGCGTCCTCCCGCGCCACGAAGACGTGACTGGGCACGCCGACGCGTCCGGCGGGGAAGCGCTCGCGGTACCGCTGAACCACCTCGAGGTAGATCGACGGATCCCGCAACGTCGACGGCAGCATCAGCGGCATCTCCAGCTCGGCGCCCAGATCCGCCGACACCGCCGACCCCGACCCGATCCACACCGTCGGCCGCGGCGTCTGCACCGGCCGCGGCGTCGTCGTCACGTCGCTCAGCTGGCCGCGGAACCGCCCGTCCCAGCTCACCGACGGCTCCTCCAGCAGCTTGAGCAGCAACCGCAGGTGCTCCTCGAACCGCGCCCGCAGCTCGCCCGGCTGCACGCCGAACGCCGCGTCGGTCTGCTGGTCGACCCCGCGCGCCACGATGAGCTCGGCCCGCCCGTTCGACAGCACGTCCAGCGTCGCCAGCGCCTCGGCCACCAGCACCGGGTCGCGGTGGGCCAGCAGCGTCACGCCGGTCGAGAGCCGCAGTGTGCTCGTCCGCGCCGCCACCGCCGCCAGCAGCAGCTCGGGCGCGGACACGATGTAGCGGGTGAAGTGGTGCTCACCGATCGCGACGCCCGCGAAGCCCGCCTCCTCGGCCACGACCGCCTGCTCGACCATCGCCCGCAGCCGGTCGGCCTGAGGGACCTCCTGCCCGGTGCACGGGTTGGGCAGGTGGTCACCCAGGATCAGGAGGTAGACGTCCATGCGGGTCATTTTCCCTCCTCCGAGGCAAGATGGTTGACATGGTCACCAACAATGAGGCCCTGAGCCGCTACGAGATCCACGTCGACGGCGAACTCGCCGGCTTCCTGGAGTACCGCGACGTCGCCGGCGTCCTCGCGCTCGTGCACACCGAGGTCGACGAGGCGTACGCCGGTCAGGGCCTCGGCGCCCAGCTCGCGAAGTACGCCCTGGACGACGTCATGGCGCGGGATGTCAAGATCTCCCCGTTGTGCCCGTTCGTGGCGAAGTACATCGACAAGCACCCCGAATACCGGGTTACTATCCGGTAGGAATTAGTTGCTGTCGCTAACGACGAGGTGGCGAGCGTGTGGAGTGAACCGGGCGCGTTCGAGGTCGCACCAGGAGTGCACCGGATTCCGCTGCCGCTGCCGAACGACGGCCTGCGCGCGGTCAACGTCTACGCGATCGAGGACGGCGACGGCCTGGTCATGGTCGACTCGGGCTGGGCGCTGGACGAGGCGCGCGACCAGCTCGAAGCGGCGCTGGGCACCCTGAACAAGGGCTTCGAGGACATCAAGAGGTTCCTCATCACGCACGTCCACCGCGACCACTTCACGATGGCGGTGTCGCTGCGCAGGACGTTCGGCAGCAGGATCGGGCTCGGTCTCGGCGAACAGCCGTCGTTGCGGCACATGCTGCACGGCCAGGACGACCAGCACGTCGACGACCTGCGCAAGTGGGGTGCGAGCGAGCTGGCCGAGACGTGGATCAAGATCATGCACCACGTCGACCGGGGTGAGGCGCTGCGCGACTACGAGGAGCCCGACGAGTGGCTCGTCCGCAGCACCGTCGGCCTCGAGCACCGCGAGCTGGAGATCGTCCCGACGCCCGGCCACACCCGCGGTCACGTCGTGTTCGTCGACCACACCGCGAAGGTGCTGTTCTCCGGCGACCACGTGCTCCCGCACATCACGCCGTCGATCGGCTTCGAGCCGCTGCGGCCCGAGCTGCCGCTGGGCGACTACATGACGTCGCTGCGGCTCACCCGCGAGCTGCCGGACCTCAAGCTGCTGCCCGCGCACGGCCCGGTGACCGACAGCTCGCACGCCCGCGTCGACGAGCTGCTGCGGTTCCACGAGCAGCGCCTGGAGGAGATCCTCAAGGCGGTCGCGGGCAGCGCGTTCGAGACCGCCCGCAAGATCGGCTGGACCCGCCGCCAGCGCCGGTTCGACGATCTCGACATGTTCAACCAGGTGCTGGCCATCGGCGAGACGGCAGCGCACCTCGACGTTCTGGTCGAACGTGGCGAATTGACCAGAACTCTGAACGCCGGCGTGCTCGAATACCACGTGTGACACCGCTTGAGCTGGCCGCCTGGACCTGGAAGATGCCCCGCAGGGGCAGAGGCTTCTGGTTCTCGCTGGCGATCGACGTCCTGTGGCCCGTGGTCGTGCTGTTCGTGCGGCTCAGGGTGCGCGGCAAGCAGCACGTGCCGGGCAACGGCGGAGTGATCCTCGCGTTCAACCACCTGTCCAACGCGGACACGGTGGCGGCCGTGGTGTTCGCGCTGATGTCGAACCGGGTGCCGCGCGTGCTCGCGAAGGCCTCCCTGTGGCGCCTGCCGGTCATCGGCTGGGTCATGCGCTCCGGAGGTCACATCCCGGTCGAACGGGGCACGGTGAAGGCCTCAGAGGCGCTCAGGCCCGCTGTGGAGGCGTTGCGCGACGGCGAGTGCGTGATGGTGTTCCCCGAGGGCACCTTCACCGACGATCCGGAGAACTGGCCGATGAAGGGCAAGTCCGGCGTCGCGCGGATGGCGCTGGAGTCCCGCGTGCCGGTCGTCCCCGTCGCCGAGTGGGGCACGCAGGACCTGCTGCCCAGGGGCACGTTCCTGCCGAGGCTGTTGCCGCGCAAGAGGATCGAGGTGGTCGCGGGCGCTCCGGTCGACCTGTCCGACCTGTACGACCTCGAACTCACCGCCGAGGTGCTGGCCGAGGCCACCCGGCGGGTCATGGCGGCCATCACGACCATGCTGTCAGGCATACGTTCGGCTGAGGCGGGTAGCCAGAGTGCATGAGCACGCGAGAGGAATTCGAGTTACGCAGGCAGCGTCGTCCGGGTGGCACGGGGATGTGGGCGCCGGTCATCCCTGAGCCGCGCGAGCCCCAGGAATGGGTCGTGCAGGCCGATGAGGAACCCGTGATCGTGCGCAGCGTCGACTGAGCGTCTAGTTCACCTAGACGCGTCTAGGTCCGCTAGACGCGTCTAGCTAGGGTAGACGGCATGACTCTGGACGAGGAACTGCTGGTGGCGGCACGCAAGGCGGGCACCGCGTCCGTCGCTGCCCAGAACCAGGCCGACGTCGCCAAGGCCGTCTACCACCACACCGTGCTGCGGCTGCACCGCGCCGGCGGCTCGATGCGCGAGATCGCGGAGGCGCTGCAGATCAGCCACCAGCGCGTGCATCAGATCGTGGAGCAGTCCAAACGGACCGAGCGGTGCTGGTTCTGCGGGCGCGGCGCCGGTGACGTCGACAAGCTGATGGCCGGACCGGCCGCGCTGATCTGCGACCTGTGCGTCGCCGAGGCCCGGACCGGCGAGGTGGGCGACTGCTCGTTCTGCAGTGAGACCAAGCCCGTCCACGAGGGGGCCGAGGCCAAGATCTGCCGGTCCTGCCTGGACTTCAGCGCCGCCGTGATCAGCGGGGCAGCTTCACCACGGTGACGAAGAAGTCGTCGATCTGGCGGACGACCTCGATGAACCTGTCGAAGTCCACCGGCTTGGTCACGTACGCGTTGGCGTAGAGGCTGTAGCTGCGCAGGATGTCCTCCTCGGCCTCCGAGGTCGTCAGCACGACGACGGGGATCGAGCGCAGCTCGGGGTCGTTCTTCACCTCGCCCAGCACCTCGCGGCCGTCCTTGCGGGGCAGGTTGAGGTCGAGCAGGATCAGGCCCGGCCGCGGCGCGTTCTCGTACTGGCCCTCGCGGCGCAGGAACTCCAGCGCCTCCACACCGTCCTTCACCACGTGCAGGACGTTGCGGATCTTGTGGTGCTCGAACGCCTCCTGGGTCATGAGCGCGTCGCCCGGGTCGTCCTCCACGAGCAGGACGTCGATCACGTTCAGGTGTGCTTCAGTCATGCGGTTACCTCAACCAGGTCTTCTGCGGCAACGGGCAGGGTGAACTCGAACTGGGTGCCGGAGTCCACATCGGTCTTCAGCCAGATGGTGCCGCCGTGGTACTCGACGATCTTGCGGCACATCGCCAGGCCGATCCCGGTGCCCGGATAGGCGTCCTTGGGGTGCAGGCGCTGGAAGATGACGAAGATTCGATCACTGTACTCGGGCTCGATCCCGATGCCGTTGTCGCGAACGGAGAACTTCCACACCTCGCCGTCGCGCTCAGCACCGATCGTGATCTCCGGAGCCGACGATCCCCTGAACTTCAACGCATTGCTTATCAGGTTCTGGAACACCGCGCTGAGCAGAGTCGCCTCACCTCGCACGGAGGGGAGGTCACCCACCACGATGGTGGCGCCGGTCTCCTCGACGCGGTCGGAGAAGTTCTCCACCACCTGGCTGACCAGCTCGTCCAGGTCGATCATGGTGCGCTCGCGGGTGATCCGGCCCACGCGGGAGAACGCCAGCAGGTCGTTGATCAGGCCCTGCATGCGTTTCGCGCCGTCCACGGCGAAATCGATGTACTGGTCGGCGCGCTCGTCGAGCTGGCCGCCGTACCGCCGCTGCAGCAGCTGGCAGAACGACGCGACCTTGCGCAGTGGTTCCTGCAGGTCGTGCGAGGCCACGTAGGCGAACTGCTCCAGCTCGGCGTTCGAGCGCTGCAGCTCGGCCGACCTCTGGTCCAGCGCCTCGAGCTCCTGCACGATCCGGCGGCGCATGGCGTTCACGTCCTCGCCGAGCATCACGGTCTCCAGTGGACCGTCCGCGTCGATCTCGTGCTCGAAGTCGCCGGACGCAACCTGCCGGGTGTGCGCGGCGAGGTTCGCCAGCGGCGCGACCAGCAGGCGGTGCAGCAGCACCGACAGCCCGCAGATCGCCACGACCAGCAGCACGCCCATGCCGATCACCAGCCACAGCACGATCTTCGCCACTTCGTCCAGGTCCTCGCGGGCCTGCCGGGCGAACCCGCCGATGTCGGTGCGCAGCGCCGACACCTCGGCGCGGAGCTGGTCGAACAGCACCTTGCCGCGCTCGATGTCCCCCGCGGCGCCACCGCCGGACTGCTTGACCCCGGCGACCGTGGGTTCCGCGTACTCCGAGCGCCACTGCCGCGCGAGGACCTCGATGCGGCTGACCCGGCCGTTGACGTCGCCGACGAGCTCGCGCAGGCTCGCGGCCGTCTCGGTCTCGGCCTTCTGGCCGTCCAGGTACGGCGTGAGGAAGTCGTCCTGGCTGGTGAGGACGAAACCGCGCACCCCGGTCTCCTGGTCCAGCAGCGCGCGGTTCAGTTCGTTCACGCGGCGCCCGGCGGGCTCGATCTGGTCGACCGACCGCGACCGCGCGTTGCTCAGCGAGTCGAGGGCGACGACCGTGGACGAGATCGCCACCGCGGTCATGGCCAGCAGGATCGCCACGATGACGCCCAGCAGGCGGCTCGCCGGCAGCCTTTGCGGCAGGTTCACTTTCCGTCCTTCAGCAGCAGGATGGCCACGTCGTCGTCGAGCGTCCCGCCGTTGAGCTCCGTCACCTCCGCGATGACCGAGTCCATCCAGTCGGGACCGTTCCGCAGATGCCTCGCCAGGATCTCGCAGAGTCGCTCGACACCGAGCCGGTCGACGTCGTCAGGTACCCGGCCCTCGATCAGTCCATCCGTGTAGCAGGCAAGGGACCAGCCGGACGGCAGCGGCACGTCCACCCCGGTCCACGCGTAGTCGGGCAGCACGCCGAGCGGCACACCGATCTTCGACTGCGGCAGGTCCACGATCTGCCTGCCGACCATCATCAGCGGCTCGGGGTGCCCGGCGAGGAAGTAGCGCGCCGAACGGCGGTCCGGCGCCACGGTGACCATGCACGCCGTGGTGAAGATGCCCTCTCCGTGCCGTTCCGCGACCAGCACCTGGTCGAGCGTGTGCAGCACCTTCTCCGCGGGTTCGCCGGCGAGGACCAGGGCGCGCCACGCGATCCGCAGGCAGACGCCCAGCGCGGCCTCGTCCGGGCCGTGACCGCAGACGTCGCCGATGATCGCGTGCACGGTGCCGTCCGGCAGGCCGACGGCGTCGTAGAAGTCGCCGCCGAGCAGCAGCCGCTGGCCGCCGGGCTGGTAGCGGACCTCCAGGTTCACGTCCGAGTTCTGCAGCAGCGGGGGAGGGAGCAGGCCGCGTTCGAGCCTGCTCCGTTCGGCTGCCAGGAGCTTGGCCTCGCGCAGCTGGAACTGGGCGTCGTCGGCGCGGCGGCGTTCGACCGCGTACCGGACGCCGCGCAGCAGCAGTTCGCCGTCGACCTTGCCCTTGATCAGGAAGTCCTCGGCGCCGGCGGCGACCGCGGAGATGCCCTCGCGTTCGTCGTCGAGCCCGGTCAGCACCAGGATCGCCGGCGCGTTCGGCTGGGCCAGCAGCCGGTGCAGGCCGTCGAGCCCCTGCGAGTCGGGTAGTCCCAGGTCGAGCAGCACGCACTCGGCGTCGGGAAGCAGCCGTTGCGCCTCCGCGAGTGTGTGGGCGCGCGCCAGGATGAACGGGGCGCTCGCTTCCTCGAGCAGCGCCTCGACCAGGAGGGCGTCGCCATCGTCGTCCTCGACCAGGAGGACCCGCACTGTCTTCGTTCGCATCAGGAAGGAACTTTAACGTTATTCGGGTGCGCCGCTCGCGTCCGACCTACCAGGATTGCGGGCGTGTTGATCCGTCTCGCCCAACCAGCCGAACTGCCGTACCTCCAGGAGATCGAAAACGCCTCCGGAGAGCCGTTTCGCGACATCGGAATGCCCGAGATCGCCGACGACGACCCGATGTCCCTGGCAGACCTCGCGGAGCACGAGGTCTGGGTCGCCATCGGCGCCGAAGGCGTGCCCGTCGCGTTCATCGCGGTCGGTGACGTCGACGGCGCGACGCACGTCCACCAGGTCAGCGTGCACCCCTCGCACGCGCGCCAGGGCATCGGCGCCGCGCTGATCGAGCACGTCACCCGCTCCGAGCGCGCTGTGACGCTGACGACGTTCCGCGACGTGCCGTGGAACGCTCCGTACTACGAACGCCTCGGGTTCCGCGCCGTGGCGGACATCTCGCCCGGCCTGGCCGAGATCATGCGCGAGGAGGCCTCACGGGGCCTCGATCCCGCGACCCGTGTCGCGATGGCCCTTCTCCCAGCGCAGGTACGAGCCTGAGGCCACCGAAAGACTGCTGAGCAGCCACACGAGCACACCCGCGTCGTCGGTCACGCCGATCACCGGCAGGAACTCCGGCAGGACGTCGATCGGCGACACGAGGTAGACCAGCGCCACCGCCCACATCACGACCTGGCTGCGCGGCAGTTCCGGGTACTTGCCGCCGCGCCAGGTCTTCCACAGCCGCGGCAACGCCTTGAGGCGCGCGATCGGGTTCCCGACCGGGCCGGGACCGTTCTGCGCGCGCTTGCGGCGGTTGCGCAGCACGCCGAGCCCAGCGAACACCAGGCCGAGCGGGATCAGCACCCAGCCGACGACCGCCGGGCTGAGCCCGCCCATCGGGGCGTTGCGGAACAGCAGGATCAGCAGACCTGACAGCGAGATGAACGATCCGAAGACGACCATCTGGCTCCCTAGCTCGGCTCCTGGAAGAGCATCGACGGAATGGCTTTGTGCGGCTGCCTCTGCTGAGCGGGCTCGGGTTCCCTGAGCTCGATCGCACGTTCGGGTTCCTCGGCGGGAACCTCTTCAACCACGGGCTTTTTCACCGCCTTCACCGGAGGCGGGACGACCTGGTCCAGAGCGGCGCGCGCGTTGGAGATCCAGACCCTCTGCATGGCCTCGTCCTTGCTGCCGGTCGCGGTGGCCGCGAGTCCGGAGAGGACACCGCGGATGCGCGGAACCAGAGACGGATGACGCCGGATCGCCTGCCACACCGCGTGATCACCCGGTAGCCGGGCGGACACGAGCCGCGTGACCTGAGCGCGCAGCTCCTCTGTGGACAGATCGAGCCAGCGCTCGACCGCTGACGGGCCTATCGCCACGTAGCCAGCCTTCCCCGAACTTCTGCGAAATTCCTGCGAAACGACAACTGCCCCCACAGGATCTCACGGATCCCGCGGGGGCAGTGGGCTGGTGTCGCGAAACGTCAGGAAGCCACGACTTCGAGCAGCGTCTTCCCGTTCTCGTCGACGATGCGGAACGTCGCGATCTCGTGCCACCGCATGGCCACGTTCGCGGCCAGCTTGATGGTCTTCTTGTCGCCCGCCACCGGTTCCGGGGCGTACCAGGACGTGACCTGCGCGACACGGCCCGCGCGGCCCACGGCGACGAGCGAACCCCTGCTGGGGCCGGACATGCCGGTGACCTCGATGTCCATCGCGGTCCCCGACGGGGTGTCGGACGCGGTGATCTTCGTGCCGACGCCGCTGTTCGGGTCCTGGTGCTTCACCTCCATCGACGTGTCGTTGGAGTTGTTCGCCACCCTCGTCTGCGACGTCGAGGTGCCGGGGTTCTGGGGCGCTGCCTGGTTCGAACCGTCGTTGCCGCCGCGCACGACCAGGGTCGTGACCACGGCCGTCACCGCCACGACGCCGGCGGCGGCGGCCGCGACGCCCTGGGCGACGAACCACCGTCGGCGCTTCCTGCGCGCCGCGACGGCGTCGAGCATGACCCGCACCGACTTGCCGTCGGGGCGTTCCGGAGCCGTCCCGCGCAGCATCCCGCCGGCGTCGGCCTCGTCGATGAGGTCCGGCACCACCGCGAAGTCGCGCAGGTCAAGAGCACACCGCCGACACTCGGTCAGGTGGTTCTCGAACGCCTCCACCTCATCGGCATCGAGGATGCCGAGCACGTAGGCGGCTACGTCGAGGTGATCTGGTGCCGTTGTCACCGCGTCTCTCCCCGATCGTGCAACGCACGCCGCAACGCACGGAGCGCGTAGTACACCCTCGACTTGACCGTTCCCGGCGGCACACCCAGTGCAGCCGCGGCCTCACCGACAGTGCGGTCCCGCAGATATGTTTCGAGAATAGCCTCCCTGTGTTCCTCGGAGAGACCGTTCATCGCCTCCGCCACGACGATCGCCGCGAGGGTGCGATCCTCTTCGCCGCCGGAGGGCGACTCGTCCGAAGGGGTCAGTTCGAACTCCTGCGGACGGACGCTTCTCTTGCGTCTGTCGTCAATGACCAACCGCCTTGCCACCGTGAACAACCACGACCGCAAGAGCACGGGGTCACGCTCGAGTTTCTCGGCGTTGCGCCATGCCCTGACCAGGGTCTCCTGCACGATGTCCTCGGCCCACTGACGATCATGGCCCGTCAACCTCATGCAGTGTCCCAGCAGGGCACTCCCGAATTCCTCGTACAGCCGACGGATCAACTCTTCTTCGAGAGACCCCGGTCTTGGTGATTGTTCGTCTAACTCGCGTTGACGTCTATGCCGCGCCACGGGGGACATCCTTGCCTCATCAAGCGGCGGAAGTCGAGAGGCAAATATTCCTCACGAAGTTCGTGAACCGTTGCCGGATCGTGTCCGTACTCCTCGGTACCCCCGCTGAGAAAGGACCTGCCGATGCGACGTGGACCAGCCATCACCGCCCTGGCGGCACTGGCTATCTCCCTCACCGCGTGCGGCAGCACCCAGACCCCTCCCGGAGGGGAGGCCACCGGCGGCTTGCAGGCGAAACCCGCTGATCTGAGCGGTATGAACAACTACTTCATCGCGAACAACGACCAGATGGGCTGGTTCGTCACCGATGCCGATGGGCTACCGCTCTACCGGTACGACAAGGACGTCCCCAAGCCGTCCAAGTCGAACTGCGAGGGCGAGTGCGCGAAGGCCTGGAAGCCGGTCCTCGCGGACAAGACGCCGATGGCGACCGGTGTGGACCCGATCTCCATGGGTGTCCTGACCAGGCCGGACGGCACCAAGCAGCTGACCATCGCGGGCTATCCGCAGTACACGTACGCCGAGGACAAGGTCGCCGGTGACATGAAGGGCCAGGGAAAGGGCGGAGTGTGGTTCGTCACCGCCCCCAACGGCGCCAAGATCACCGGCGGAAAAGCCCAGAACAACAGCAACAAGAGCAGCAGCAAGCCGAGCACGTCCCCCACGGGCACCGGTCAGACGCCGTCGTCTGCGCCTCCGCCCGCCGCGCCCGGCTACTGAGCCCACTGCTCGGCTGTACTCATCGACCCCCTATCGACTTCCTTTGAACGACGAGGACAACAAGACGATGACCAGAGCCCTCGCCACCGTCTTTGCGATGTTGTTCCTCTTCTCCGGCCTGACCGCCACGGCTGCCGCGCAGCCCGCGGACACCGGGGGAGTGATGGACACCCCGAGCGGACCGTTGACTGCGAACGACCGCGAGCTGCTCAACAGGGTGCGCCTCGCAGGCCTGTGGGAGATGCCCATGGGCGAGCTCACGGCCACCAAGGCGTCCAACGCCAGGGTCAAGCAGATCGGTAAGATGATCATGCTCGACCACATGATGCTGGACGCGCTGACGAAGAAGACGGCAGCCGGGTTCGGGCTGACCACGCCCGACGTGCCGAACCCGACGCAGCAGTCGTGGATGGAAGAGATCAACGCGCTCGAAGGCGACGCGTTCGACCAGGCGTTCGTCGCCCGGTTGCGCGCCGCGCACGGCCAAATCTTCCCCTTCATCGCGAAGGTCCGCTCAGGAACGCGCAACGACGTGATCCGCGGCTTCGCCCAGGCCGGTATCGACGTCGTGATGAAGCACATGACGTTGCTGGAGAGCACCGGCCTCGCGGGCGACTCGTCCTTCGCGGAGCCCCAGCCCGCCGGCGGCATCATCAACGCCTCGCTGGCCTCCGGTGAGGGGCCGAACATGTGGGTGATCCTCACGGTCACCGCCGCGGGAGCCGTTCTCACCGTGCTCCTGCTCCGAGTACTCCGCCCGCGACGACCGGTGCGGTAGTTCAGCAAGACCCCGTTGCAGTACGGGAAACGGAGGTGGTGTCCCAAGGTCAGAGGCACTCCAACGCGGACCTGTTCCCACCCGCCCGGCCCTGATGTGTCCACTCCTGCACCCAGGACCGGGCGGGTTCCCGCGAGAGTTCTATCGGAGGAAGTGTTGTTGTCCAGCCAGATTCCGCTCCTGGTGGCCCAGTCGTCCGAGTTCGACTCGGGCGTCAAGAAGATGGCTCAGCTGTCTGCCAGGCTGGCTTACGTCATGATGTGCGCCACCTTGTCCTGGGGTGTGCTCATCGCGACCGGGTGGGCCGAGAAGCTCACCGGACGTGAAGGACTGAAGAACGGGCACATGGTGCTCGCCTCGTTGGCGATCGCGTTCGGCTGCATCCACGCGTTCGCCTTCACGCTGATCCAGACCGGTACGTTCAGCTTCATCAAGCTCGTCCTGCCGTTCGTCGACGGCGGTCTGTTCCGGCACGCGCTGGGCATCCTCGGCCTGGAGGTCATGCTCGCGATCGCCGTGCTCGCCTCGATGAGGCACAAAGTCTTCTACCGCAAGTGGTTGAGGTTCCATCAAACGGCGTACATCGCGGTGACGATCACCGTGGTGCACTCGTGGTTCGGCGCCATCGCCAACGGCAACCTGTCCGTTCTCTGGCTGGCCGGCCTCACCGTTCTCGTCCCCACCGCGACCCTGGCCCTGGCCCGGTTCCTCCCGCCCGAGGTGCTGATGCGCATCGGCATGCTCGACGCCGAACGCGGCAAGGAACCCGGTGTCGGCGAAGGCGACGCGATGGACGTGAGCGTCAACAACGAGAAATGCCACCGCTACGGCACCTGCCAGGCGGAGGCCCCCGATGTCTTCCAGCTGATCGAGGACAACCGCCTGACCTACAACCGCCGTCCGCCGGAGGAGCACTTCGCTCAGGCCCGGTCGGCAGCCCGCGCGTGCCCGATGCGTGCGATCGAGATCAGGGAGCGAGTGAAGTGAGCGAACGGATCGTGGTCGTCGGCGGCGGGCTCGGTGGAGTCCGTTCCGCGGAACGGCTGCGGGAGATGGGTTTCGACGGGCAGATCACCATCCTGTCCGCCGAGCGGCACCTCCCGTACCACCGCCCATGTCTGTCGAAGCAGATCATCACCGGTGAGTGGACCCCGGACGACTCGTTGCTGTCGTTCTCGGGTGACCTCGACGCCGAGTGGCGGCTGAACTCCCCGGCCCTGCACCTGGACCCCAAGAAGCAGTCCGTCTGGGTGCCCGGCGGCGAGGAGATCAAGTACGACGGCATGATCATCGCCACCGGCGTCGACGCCAGGGCGATGGGCGGCGCTCCGCGCCACGACCCGCGGGTGCACGTGCTGCGGACGCTGGACGACGCGGTCGCGATCCGCAGGAACATCCGTCAGTCGCAGGGCCTCGTCGCCGTCATCGGCGGCGGGTTCATCGGCTGCGAGCTCGCCTGTTCGGTCCGTCACATGGGCCGCGACGTCGCCCTGATCGTGCGCTCGCCCGCGTTGCTGGGCGGTGTCGTCGGCGACGACATCGGCAAGAAGATCACCGAGGCGCACGTCGAGCACGGCGTGCGCCTGGCCACCGGCGTCGGCATCAAGCACTGGGTGCGCCAGCCCGGCGGCATCGGCATCCACCTTTCGGACGGCCAGGTCTTCTTCGCCTCCTGCGTCGTGCTGGCCGTCGGCGCCTCCCCGGCCGTCGACTGGCTGCGCGGCTCCGGCCTCGACATCTCCGACGGCGTGCTGTGCGACTCCACGAACCACGTGGTCGGCGCCGAGAACCTGGTCGCCTGCGGTGACGTGGCCCGCTGGCCCAACATGCGCTTCAACGGCGTCGTGCGCCGAGTCGAGCACTGGCTCAACGCCGTCGAGGGAGGCCGCGCCGCGGCCGAGAACCTCCTGGTGGGCCGCAACCACGCCAAGACCTACACCCCGGTCCCGCGCTTCTGGACCGAGCAGTACGGCATGCGCGTGCAGGGCGCCGGCCTGCCCGTCCTGGGCACCGACACCACCGACGTGAACGGACTCACCGGCTTCATCGCCAACGGCAAGCTCGTCGGCATCGTGGGTCTGGAATCACCGGGCAAGATCATCACCGAGACCCCGGAACTCTTCCGGCAGAACACGGTCGAGACGAACGTTCCGGTGTGGACGCAGCCCGAACCCGCTGCGGCCGAGGCACCGGAAGTCCTCCCGACCGCCATGATCCCGGTTCCCGAACCGGTCGCCGCCCACGCATCATCCGTTCCCCCGTCCGTCTCGTCGTCGATGTCGCCGCCATTGCAGCGGCGGAGGCATTCGCGTTCGAGGCCGGAGATGGTGCGAGTGGGCGGAGGACGCGCGAGGCCCTAACCAGGTGGTGGAGGACAACAGGTCGTCGGTACAGGGCAAGCGGGAACGGCGAACTCCGACGTCGCCCGCGTGGCCAGGTGGCGGACCGATGACGTCACGCGGCGATGCGCTCGTTCCCGCGCCGGCGGCCTGAACCTTCCTCTCGCGCGTTACCAGCGGTGTGGCGGCTCGGAGGGCTCCCGAGTCGCCACACCGACCTATTTCTGGGGTGGTGTGGTTTTCGGCTGGGTGGTTGCTTGCCTTGCGGGTGGTCGCCTTGCGAGTGCTGGCGGGTTGGCGCCGCGCGGATCGAGTTGCGTTGGCTGGTGCCGGTTCCAGCGGGGCGTGCCGTTAGCCGCAGGGTGGCTCGCCTTCGCTTTCGCCCCTGCCGCGCCACGGCAGAAGACAGCCCTACGGGGCGGTGATCACCTGACCCGCCCACGACAGCCCGCCACCGAAGGCGAACAGCAGGACGGGCTGGCCGGACGGGAGTTCCCCGCGCTCGGCCATCTTCGACAGCGCCAGAGGTACCGAGGCGGCGGAGGTGTTGCCGGACTCCACGACGTCGCGTGCGATCACCACGTCGTCGCGCAGGCCGAGTCGCTTCGTCATCGCCTCGATGATCCGCAGGTTGGCCTGGTGCGTGACGACGGCGGCGAGGTCGGTGACCTCGATGCCCGCCTTCGCGCAGGCCTGTGCGGCGATGGCGGGGAGTTCGCTGGTGGCCCAGCGGAAGACGGCCTGGCCCTCCTGGGCGAAGCGCGGCTGCCAGTCGTCGACCAGGCGGACGGCGTTGGCCCGCGTCGGGTCCGAGCCCCAGGTCGCCGGGCCGATCTGCGCGTCCGGGGAGGCGCTGACCACGGCTGCTCCCGCGCCGTCGCCCAGCAGGATGCAGGAGGAGCGGTCGGTCCAGTCGACGAGGTCGGACATCTTTTCGGCGCCGATCACCAGGGCGTGCTGGGCGGCACCGGCCCTGATGGTGTGGTCGGCGGTGGCGAGGGCGGTGCAGAAGCCCGCGCAGGCGTTGTTCAGGTCGAAGACGACCGCGGACGGGATCGACAGGCGCGCTGCCACCTGGGCCGCGGTCGACGGGCTGCGGTCGATGGCCGAGCAGGTCGCGACGATGACCTGGCCGATGTCGGACGGGGCCAGGCCGGACGCGGCCAGGGCCTTCGCGCCCGCTACGGAGGCCATGTCGGCCACGGTTTCCGTCGGGGCCGCGATGCGGCGGGTGGAGATGCCGGTGCGCTGGCGGATCCACTCGTCGTTGGTGTCCACCATCTTTTCCAGGTCGGCGTTGGTCAGCACTCGTTCGGGCTGGTGGTGGCCGAGCGCGACGACACGGGAACCGGACAAGGTGAACTCTCCTTCGGGCAGGGCGACGCGGCGAATATAGCAACCGATCGGTCGGTAGCTAAAGAGACGTAAACTACAAAGATGAGCCCGCGCAGATCTGTCGCCGACACCCTGGAGACACGGCAGCGCATCCTCGACCGGAGCCTCGCCATCGCCTCCGCGGAGGGGCTCGAAGGGCTGACGATCGGCCGGTTGGCGACCGAACTGGGGATGAGCAAGGCCGGGCTGTTGGGGCACTTCGGCACCAAGGAGGCCCTGCAGCTCGCGGTGGTCGACCAGGCCGCGGAGGTGTTCCTGCGGGAGGTGCCGCGCAAGGTGAAGCAGATGCCGTCGGGGCTGCCGCGCCTGATCGACGTCTGCGAGGCCTGGGTGTCCTACCTCGAACGCGAGGTGCTGCCCGGCGGGTGCTTCTTCACCGCGGCCACGGCCGAGTTCGACGGGCGCAGCGGACGGGTGCGGGACGCGCTGGCCGGCATGAACGCGTTGTGGCGCAGGGATCTGCGGATCCACATCCGGCGCGCGGTGAGCGACGGCGACCTGAAGCCGGACACGGACGTCGAGCAGCTGATCTACGAGATCCTCGGGGTCATGCTGGCGCTCAACCACTTCCTGCAGCTGGAGCACGACAGCGCGGCGCCGCGCCGGGCCCGTCAGGCGCTGAAGCGACTGCTCACGAAGTGATTCACGATCTCGGCGACCTCCGCCGGTTGCTCGGACACCATGCCGTGCGTCGCGTCGATCTCGTGCACCCGCACGTTCGGAGGTAGATCGCGGCGCAGTCCCGCGCGATGAGCGTCCATCAACGGCAGGAGATCGGGCGGCACCGGCAGGTTGCGCGTGGCGAGCACCAGCAGGAAAGCGCAGGAGACCTCGGCGAAAACCGGCAGGGCGTCCAGGAACTCGGGTGACGTGCGCAGAGCGGACGTGATCGAGCGGTCCGGACGGGTGACCATCTCCAGCTGGGCGGTGAACAGGGCGTTCAGCTTCGCCAGGCCGGACGCGACCTCGTCGGCGGGCAGTCCCGCGTAGTTCTCCGGATGCGTTGTGGCGGAACGATGTCCGTCCAGGCTGACCGCCGCCGGGCACGCCGGGTGCCGCAACGCCCACAGGCCGGCGAGGATGCCGCCCAGCGAATGTCCGACGACGACGGGGTTGTCGAGTCCGAAGTGGACGGCGGTGGTGCCGAGGTCGTCGAGCACCGCCTCCCAGTCCCACGGGCCGTCACCGGACTCGCCGTGCCCGCGCAGGTCGACCGCCACCGCGCGCCCGTTCAGCCGCGGTGCGAGCGCGTCCCAGGCGGACCGGTCGCCACCCAGGCCGTGCAGGAGCAGGAACGGCTGTCCGTCGCCGCCGAAGTCAGTCGCCGCGAGCTTCACTGTTCTCTCCTCAGGCCGAGACGGGCGCGGATCGAGTCGACGGTCACGCCACCGTCCGGATGGCGCAGCAGCTTGTTGCGGTTCACGAGGTCGTGCACGCCCTGGCGGGTGATCCCGAGCATCGCCCCGGCCACCCCCAACGAGACGTGATCCCTGCTCGGATGGCCGGCGCGGCGTGCGGCGATGCGGCCCAGCGGGGTCGCCCACCAGCTCTCGGGCGGGTCGAACGGGGTGTCGCCGGGGTACAGCACCGCCATCAGGCGGATGGCCACCTGCCGGGCGAGATCGTCGTCGGGCCCGAGCAGCTGTGCCGCCCACATCTCCGCGTCGGCCTCCGCGTCGGACCGCAGGCCGGTCAGATCGGCCTGCGGCAGAAGGATCTCCAGCGGGTCGAGCAGCCGGCTCGTGACGAGCCGGATCAGGTCGTCGCGCAGGTCCACGTGTTCCGAGGTGGTCGCCACTTGACAGACGATAGCAAGTACTTGACGCTTGCTGTCAAGGAGTCGGAAGCATCTTCTCCAGCACCTGGACGAGAACGGCGTGCGCGTCGGCGCCCTTGACGACCACCCGGCGCAGGGCCAGGCCGATTCCCAGCGCTCCGAGCAGGACGACCAGTTGCGGCAACGGCATCGTGGGTTCGAGTCCCAGGCGCCGCAGGTGTTCGGCGAGCAGGGCGACGACCTGGTCGTCGTGACGCTGCTGGAGGGCGGCGACCTGGGCCGCGATCTCGGGCTGCTGCGCCGTCGCGGCGAGCACCTCGGCGGCGACCGAGGTCCACTTCGCCGCCTCCTCGTCCGTCACGCCGCTGAGGATCGCGATCACGTCGTCACGGCAGGTCGCCTGCTCGAGTGCGCTGCGCAAGCCCTGCAGATGGGTTCCCGCGTCGGCTTCGACGATCGCCAGCCACAGTCCTTCCTTGCCGCCGAAGTGCTTGTAGACAGCGCCACGGGTGTAGCCGGCCTCGGCTGCGATCTCCTCGACAGACGCCCCGAGAAAGCCCCGGCGCAGGAACACCCGGTGGCCGGCGCGCAACAGGTGCTCATGAGTGCGTACCTGCTGTTCGGCCCGTGTCAGCCTGACCATCACTCGCCCATTCAGTAACACAGCGTTTCTGGAAACGTCGTGTCACTGTACAGTCGGCCGCATGGACCTCCTGTTGGGCGTGGCCGCGGTGGCGAGCGTGCCGCTCACCTTGGCCGGGTTCACCTGGTACGCCGTGCGGGCCCGCCGCACCGGCAGTGGACAGTCGCTCATGGCGCCGTTCGAGGAGATCTGGGATCCGGTCGCGCACAGGACGAACGTCGAGGTGCACGCGCAGGCCCGGCGCACCCCGCAGGCGCCGTCGCCAGGCGACCCTCCTGCCGTGTGAGCAGGAGGGTCGCTTCAGAAGGTCAGGCGGCCCACATCTGCACGGGAGCGATGTAGTTCCAGCTGTAGAGCTGGTTCGCCCCGTCGTAGCTGCCGTCCGTGCCCGCGCCGTAGGTGTCGTGGACGTAGAACTGGCCGTTGTCGTGGTAACCGATCACGACGGACAGGTGCCCGGCGGTCGAGCCCCACGTGCCGCTCATGATCACGAACTTGCCCTGGTCGAGGAACGCGCGGACCTGCGCCGGGGTGAAGTTGCCCTGCTGGACCGCGGCGCCGTTGCGGGCCAGGAAGTCGCGCTCGGACTCCCAGGAGGCGCAGGGGCGGGCCGGGTTGCCGCCGCAGTAGTAGCCGGTGATCCAGCCGTGCGCGCCCTTCCAGCTGCCCGTGCGCGACCAGTCGTTCATCGTGCGGTTGAAGGTCGTGCCGCGGTTGCTGAACTCGTCGGTGATGTAGCGGCCCCACTTCGAGTAGTGCGAGAACGGCTGCGAGACCTGCACGCCGAACTCGGCGGGCAGCTGGTAGGTCACGAGGTCGATGACCGCGCTGGTCGGGCCGCAGGACGAGTTGCCGTTGAACTCGTTGCGCGTGTCCCACAGCTGGTGGATGTACTCGGCGCGGTTCAGCCGGCCCATCGTGGTGACCTCGCCGTCGAGCGTCGCCGCCTTCAGGCCCGTGGCCTTCACGTACCCCTTGGCGGGGCTGCCGATCACGGCCTCGGTGCCGTCGATGCCGGTCAGCGCGTAGTTGAACGACAGGCCCTCGACGACTCGCGAAGCCTTGCGCGAAGCCAGGTCCTGCACGTAGACGCCGTTGAACGCGTCGAACTGGCCGGGGCCGAGCTTCTTGTCCGCCACGCACCCCATGACCTCGTACGCCACCCGAGCACCGTCGGTGCTCCACACCGCGCTGCGGTAGTGGTGCCGGGTCTCGCCGACCAGGGACCGGATCTCGCCGTGCTCCGACGCGAGTCCCAGCCACTGCGGGTCGGCACCGCCGCAGCGGTAGATCTCGTTGTGCTTGATGAAGCTGACGTGCCGCTCGCCCTTGACGTCGACGAGCTTGAAGTCGCGGTACAGCGACGTCGAGTCGGAGGTGATCAACGGCTTGGCGGCACCGGACTTCAGGTCGAACCGCACGAGCGAGCCCACGAACGTGCTGTCGTCGGCGACGTCCGGGTGCTGCACGGCCAGCAGGCCGGTGCCGTCGGAGGTGAACCCGAGCAGCTCGGGCGCGCGGCCCTTGAGCTTGCCGGCCGGAACGCCGTCCACCACGACGTTCTCGCCGTCCACGTAGGCCAGCACCGAGCCGTGGAAGACGGCGGAGGTGATCGCCCCGCGTGCCACGGCACGGGACTTGCCGTAGCGGTCGACCGTGTGCAGGAGGCTGCCGCTCGTGCCGTCGAAGTCGGAGATCACGGCGGCCAGCGCACCGTCCGCGGACGAGGAGGACCGGATCGTGAAGGCGGGGTCGCTGACGGTGAAGGTGGCTCTCTTGGCGCCACCGACGATCACGTCGTAGCCGTTGCCCGAACGGACGGCGTGCGACCGCGACGGGCTTTCGGAGTAGGGCTCGGCGGCCTGAGCGGGGGACACGGTGGCGGCCAGGGTGCCGAGTGCCACCACCAGCGCCAGTGAGGTTTTCGTCATGGGTCGAACGTCCTGGCGCGTGGCATGTGTCCGGTATGCGGTTGGTGGTTACGATCGGGAGCTGTGGAGTTCCGGGTGCTCGGGCCGGTCGAGTGTTACGCCGACGACGGCGTGCGGCTGAGCCTCGGGCCGCCCAAACAGCGAGCGGTGCTCGCGTTGCTCCTCGCGCAGCCCGGCCGGGTGCTGTCGGTCGACCGGCTGATCAGCGTGCTGTGGGACGACTCGCCACCCAAGACGGCGTTGAAGAACCTCCAGGTCTACGTCTACCAGCTGCGCAAGATCGTCGGCTCGCGGCTGCTCTCGCGGGCGCCCGGCTACCTGATGTCGATCGACCCGGCCGAGCTCGACCTCACCCGGTTCACCGAGCTGCTCGACGCCGCCCGCAGGGAACGCACACCGCGCGGCTACCGCGAGGCGCTCGCGTTGTGGCGCGGACCCGCCCTCGCCGATCTCGCCGCGTCCGGCCTGCTGCGCGGGGTCGTCGCCCAGCTGGAGGAGCTGCGGCTGGCCGCGCGGGTCGAGTGCGCCGAGGCGGAACTCGACCTGGGCCGGCACGTCGAGGTCGTCGCGGACCTGAACGAGTGGGTGCGCGAGCACCCGTTGAACGAACGGCTGCGCGAGCAGCAGATGGTCGCGCTGCACCGCGCGGGGCGTCCGGCCGAGGCGCTGGCCGCCTACCAGGAGTGCCGCCGGGTGCTCACCGACGAGCTCGGCGTCGAGCCGGGGGAGTCGCTGAGGCGGCTGCAGGCCGAGATCCTGCGCGCGAAACCCGTTGGGGCGGCGGCGATCCGGCAGCTGCCGCCGGACGTGGTCACCTTCGCGGGCCGCGGCCGCGAGCTGAACCTGATCAAGGCGCAACCGCGGCAGGACCGGGTCGCGGTGTGCGTGATCACCGGGCAGGCGGGCATCGGCAAGTCGGCGCTCGCGGTCCGGGCGGCGCACGAGATCGCGGCGAGGTTCCCGGACGGCCAGCTCTACGCCGACCTCTCCGACGGTGCCTCGGACCGGATCCTGAGCCAGTTCCTGCGCGCGCTCGGCGAACGGCCCGGCGACGAGGAGGCTCTGCGCTACCGCTCGCTCACCGCGTCGCGCCGGCTGCTCGTGGTGCTGGACAACGTCGCCACCGCCGGCCAGGTCACCCGCCTGCTGCCGACCGGTCCCGGCTCGGCCGTGCTGATCACGTCCCGCCGCCCGCTCACCTCGCTGCACGGTGCCTCGTACGTGAAGCTCGGCGCGCTGCAGCTGGAGGACGCGTACCGGCTGCTGGAGGGTGTCGCCGGGAAGGTCGCGGACGCGGCGGAGCTCGTGCGCTGGTGCGGGGGACTGCCACTGGCCCTGCGCATCGCGGGCGCCCGCCTCGCCGCCCGTCCACAGTGGACCGCGCCGCTGCTGGCGGCGCGGCTGGCGGACGAGGCGCGCCGCCTCGACGAGCTGAGGCTCGGCGACGTCGCGGTCCGCTCGGCGTTCGAGGTCAGCTACGCAGAGCTGGGATCTCCCGACGTGGCAAGGGTCTTCCGGCTGATCGGACTCCTCGACGGCCCCGACTTCTCGGTCGCCGCGGCACGGGCGCTGACCGACGTGCCGGACGTCGAGGACCTGCTCGCCGAACTGGCCGACGCGCACCTCGTCGAGGAACCGGTGCCGGGCCGGTTCGCGTTGCACGACCTGCTGCGCCTGTTCGCGCGCGAACGCTGCCGCGCCTCGGAGTCGGCCGAGGAACGCTCACTCGCGCTGGAACGCCTGCACAAGCACTACCTGGAAGCGCTGGCGGACAACCCGACCGACCTCTGGCTGGCCGAAGAACGCGACAACCTGATCGCCGCCGCACACCAGGCCTCGCCGGCCGACGCGATCGCGTTCGCCGCAGGCCTGTCCTGGTACTTCCGCCGCCGGTCCGAGGTGGCGGACTGGGCCGCGCTGAACACGCTCGCCCTGGAGGCCGCCCGTTCCCTGGGCGACCTCCGCGCGGAAGCGCTGGCGCTGAAGGAACTCGGCGCCGCCTGCGAGCGCGGCTTCAAGTTCGGCGAGGCCCAGCGGCACTGGACGGCGGCACTGGCCCTCGCCCGCGCACTGCACGACCGCCAGCTCGAAGCCGTGACGCTCAACAACCTCGGCATCACCCACTGGCGCCGCCGAGACCTGTCCGCCGCGCTGACCTCGCTGGAGGCCTCGCTGACGTTGCGCGAGGAACTGGACGACTCGCAGGGCGCGGCCTACGTGCGCACCAACCTGGGCCTGGTGCACGCCGCGCTGGGCGACCTCCCGGCCGCGCTGGTCTGCTACGAGGAGACGCTGACGACGTTGCGCGCGTGCGGCGACAGGTCCGGCGAGCTGCACGCGCTGGCGAACATGGCCGACGCCCACCGCCAGCTCGGTTCCCTGGACCGGGCGCTGGAACTGGCGGAGGAGGCGCTGCGGCTCGCGCGATCGGTGGGGGACAGGCAGATCGAGGCGGGCGTGCTGCTGGACCGCGGCATCGTGCACGAGCTGGCCGGCCGGGGTGAGGAGGCGCGTGCCTCCTACGCCGAGGCGGTGGAGTTGTCGCGCCGCATCGGGTTCCGGTGGGGTGAGGCCGAGGCGACGCGGAAGCTGGCGGGACTACCCGGCTGAGTACCGTCCGGGCGCGAACACCCCGTCCGGATCGAGGGCCTGACCGATCCTGGCCTGCAACGCCGTCGCCGTTGCCGGCCTGTCGACATCCCGCCGGTAGGGCAGAAAACCCTGTGCCGCGAACGCTTGGTGCAACCGGTCCAGCGTCTCCCGTGCCTCCACGGCGGCCGCGGGATCGTCCGCCGGGAAGCCGATGCCGATGACGTGGTCGACGGCTTCGTTGTCGTGGACGTTCACGGTGACGACGGGAGTCGACGCGCAGCAGTCGCGGATCAGCTTCTCGGTGAGCGCGATCGCCTTCCCCGAGAACGGGACGAGCGGCAGGAACATCAGCAACCCGAGTTCGGCGTCGACCCGCTCGGCCGGACGTCCCATGGTCCTGCGCAGGAACCACGTGTCGGCCGGATCGGGATCACCCGCGTACGTCGCGCGGACCACCTCGTCCGCGGTGGAGGCCGGTGCCGCGACGAGCGGTGACTTCCTCGCGGCGCCGAGAAGAACCGAGCCGAGCGCCTCCACGACCTCTCCCGCCCCGCTGAGGCAGACGTGCGCGAGGTAGCCGTCCAGCTGAGCCGCGACCGGGTTGTAGATCTTGGTGGTCGGCGGGATCAGCCGTTGGTCCGTCCACGACCGCAGCGCGTCCACCGCGTCGGCGAGGTCGTCGGACGCGAAGGTGAACGGCAGCATCCGCACCTCCTCCGGCCTGGGCAGCAGCCGGACCACGGCGGCGGTGACGACCGCGAACGACGACTGCGTGAACAGGTGGGTGAGCGTCGGCCCGGGGCCGTGCGGGCGCGGGACGGCCGACACTCCCGGCCACCAGCCGACCTGCTCGCGCCGGCCGTCGGCGAGCACCACCTCCAGCCCGACCAGGTCCTCGGCGCGGGCGCGGTGCACGCCGACGCCGCGCTCCAGCGCGTTGCCGATGATGCTGGTGCGCAACGAGGAGGTGGTGAGGTTGAAGATCCTCGGCGTGCCGCGCAACAACTCCGCGAGCGCGCCCTGGCTCACGCCCGGTTCCACCACGGCGTAGCCGCGTTCGACGTCGAGCGCGCGAACGCGGTCCAGGCCCGACAGGTCGAGGACCGCGGCGCCGTCACCGACCGGCAGTCCCGAGCCCAGGCCCCAGTTGTAGCCCTTGCTGATCGGGTGCAGTGGTCGCCGGCCCGAGCGGACGATGTCGACGACCTCGTCCGCTGTCTTCGGACGGAGGACCTCGGTGATCGTTCGCGGGTGGAAGGCGGCTGGTTGGTCGAATGGCACGTCGCGCACGATAGGCGGACCGGGCGCCGCGAGGACCCCGTGCGCGGGAGGACTACTCGAACCGGTGACAGGTGGCGACGGAAGTCGGTAGCCGCGCCGGGGTGGCGTGGCGAGGATCGGCAGGATGACGTGGGGCGGTACCACGATGCACCCGTCTGACCGCGAACTCGCCGTCATCCCCCTCGGCGACCCGCGGAACGTCGCCACGATCACCGCCCCGATCGGTGCACCCGACGGCCTGCTCGCCTTGGGCCGCAACCGAGTGATGCTCGTCGACAACACCGCGGCCAACCGCGTCGTCGAGGCCCGCACGCGGGACCACTGGCGGCCGCAGCGACGAGTTCGTGCTCCGAAAGGCCTAATGTGGAGCGTGTGGAACTGCTGCACCTGCGCTACTTCGTCGCGGTGGCCGAGGAACTGAACTTCTCGGCGGCCGCGCGGAAGCTGCACATGGCCGCCTCCCCGCTGAGCCAGCGCATCAAGGACCTCGAACACGAACTGGGCCGTCCGCTGTTCGACCGCAGTACCCACCACGTGGCGCTGACCGATGCCGGCACCGCCCTGCTGCCGATCGCGCGGGACGTGCTCGACCGGGTCGGGTCCATCCGCTGGCGCCTCGACCAGGCCACGAAACCCGCCCGGTCGACGGTGTTCGTCGGCATGCCCGCGGGCATCCACCCGGCGCTGCGGGAACGGCTGACCCTGCTGGCGGACAGGGTCGCGGGGCGGTTCGAGGTCAAGCGCTGGCCGGGCACGACCACGGACCTCGTCGCGGCGGTCAAGGACGGCAGGCTCGCGCTCACGCTGGCGCGGCTGCCCGTGCAGGAGGCCTCCCTCGACACGCTGCACGTCATGTCGGAACGCCTCGGTGCCGTGGTGCCCGCCGACAGGTTCGAAGGCCGGAAATCGGTCAAACTGGCCGATCTCACCGATCTCGCGTACGCGAAATCGCCAGAGGAAATCACGCCTGCGTATTTCGAGCAGCTCGACCGTCAATTGCACGAGTTGGGCATCAAAAAGCGCATCCAGCTGAGCAACACCGGCTACCAGGGCACCTCGGAGATCGTCTCGGGCGGCCTCGGGTTCTCCGTCTCGATGCTCGACGAGGACAGCTCCATGCGCGGCTACCAGCTGGACAACATGGCGGTCCTGCCGTTCGAGGACTTCCGCGCCCAGCTCGACACCGGACTGCTGTGGCGTCACGACCGGGCGAGCGGTGGAGACATCGAGGAAATCGTCGTGGTCGCGAAAGAGGTGTTCGCGGAGCCGATCGTCAAATGAACAATGGTGTGACCGCTGTGGTCATACCATTGTCCGCGACATGATCGTTCCCTTTCTCCTGGTTCTTCACTAACTTCGGTGGTGCAGGAACGAACAGGTGCGAAAGGACGAACGATGAAGGACATCACCGCCGGTCCGCTGGACGGCGTGCGCGTGATCGACCTCTCGACCGTGGTGATGGGCCCGTACGCGGCCCAGATCCTCGGAGACCTCGGCGCCGACGTGATCAAGATCGAGTCGCCTGTGGACACCGTCCGCAACGGCCGCTACCGCACCACGCCGGGCATGACGCCGTTGAGCCTCAACGTCAACCGGAACAAGCGCAGCATCGCGCTGAACCTGAAGGACGAGGACGACCGCGAGACCGCCCTCAAGCTGATCGACACGGCCGACGTGCTGATCACCAACATGCGACCGGGGGCGCTGAGCAGGCTCGGCCTGAACTACGCCGACGTCGCCGAACGCAACCTGGGCCTGGTCTACGCCCACGCCCAGGGCTTCCGCGGCGACTCCGACCGCGCCGGCGTCGCCGCCTACGACGAGACCGTCCAGGGCGCGTCCGGCCTGGTCGACATCGCGAACCGCGCCCTCGGCCGGCCCGTCTACCTGCCGACGATCATCGGTGACAAGGTGTCGTCGCTGACCATCGCCTACAGCGTGCTCGCCGCGCTGGTGCACCGGAACAACACCGGGCAGGGCCAGCGCGTCGAGATCCCCATGGCCGACACGATGATCGCGTTCAACCTGGTCGAGCACCTCGCGGGCCACGCGTTCGTGCCGGAGGAGGGGCCGACGGGCTTCGGCCTGTCGATGGCCAAGGGGCACCACGCCGTGCACACCAGGGACGGCCTCGCCTGCGTCGTGCCCTACACCCCGCAGAACTTCCGCGACTTCTTCGCCGCCGCGGGCCGTCCCGACCTGGTCGAGGACCCGCGCGTCGCCGGTGAGCGGCTCGACCCCGGCGACACCGACGACCTGATGGGACTGGTCGACGAGTGCGCGCCCGCACTGTCCACTGAGGAGTGGGCGGAGGTGTGCGCCAAGCACAGCATCCCGTTCGGGCCGGTGCTGGAGCTCGACAAGGCGCACGATGACCCGTACGTCCGCGACGGCCACCTGCTCGACGTCGTGCAGCACCCGAGCGAGGGCGCGATCCGCTCGATCGGCATTCCGGTCCGGTTCTCCGCCACGCCCGCCACCGTCCGCCGTCTCGCCCCGCTGCCGGGGCAGGACACCGCTGAAGTGTTCGCCGAACTGGAAAAGGGAGTGCTGGCATGAGTGAGGTTCGCACCGAACGCGTCGGTTCGGCACTGCTGATCACGATCGACCGGCCGGAGGCCCGCAACGCGGTGAACGCGGCCGTCGCGACGAAGCTCGCCGCCGCGCTCGACGAACTGGAGGCCACGCCGGAACTGCGCGTGGGCGTGCTCACCGGAGCAGGCGGCTCGTTCAGCGCGGGCATGGACCTCAAGGCCGCGCTGAAGGGCGAGTCGCCGGTGGTCGGCGACCGCGGCCTCGGAGGCCTCACCGAAGCCGAGCTGACCAAGCCGTTGATCGCCGCGGTCGAGGGCTTCGCGCTCGGCGGCGGGTTCGAGATGGCACTGGGCTGCGACCTGATCGTCGCCGCCGAGGACGCCAGGTTCGGCCTGCCCGAGGTGAAGCGCGGCCTGATCGCCGCGGCCGGGGGAGTCGTCCGCCTGCCGCAACGGATCCCGCACCACCTCGCCATGGAGATCCTGCTGACCGGCGAACCGATCGACGGCCGCCGCGCGGGCACGCTCGGCATCGCCAACCGGGTCGTGCCGAACGGCGAGGCCGCCGCGATCGCACTCCAGCTGGCGGAACAGATCGCCCTGAACGCCCCGCTGGCGCTCGCCGCCGTCAAGAAGGTCGTGCGGTCCGCCGATCCCTGGGCCGCGCAACGCACCGAGAGCGCGAAGCTGATGACCACGGCCGACGTCCGCGAGGGCATGACCGCGTTCGCCGAGCGCCGCGCTCCGCGGTGGACAGGACGCTGATCATGCTGGGCATCACACCTCTGACCGCTCCGGCGTTTCCCGCCGTGCAGCCCCGTTTCTTCGACCGCGAGTACCTGAACATCGTGTACCGGACCGACCCGGAGGCGTTGCGGGCCGTCGTTCCGGCGCCACTGGAGATCGACGAGCCGCTCGTCCGGTTCGAGGTGATGAAGATGAACGACGTCACCGGCTACGGCCCGTACACCGAGGCCGGCCAGGCGATCCAGATCGTCTTCGACGGCGAACGCGGCGAGTACCTGCACGCGATGTACCTCGACAGCTTCGCCGCCACGGCGTCCGGCCGCGAGGTCAGCGCCTACCCGAAGGTCATGGCCGCGCCGAACCTCTACGCCGACAACGGCGCGCTGGTCGGCACGCTCGACTACGGCACGCTGCGGGTGGCCACCGCGACCATGGGCTACAAGCACCACGAACTGGACCGCCGCACGGCTGAGGCGGAGATCACGGTTCCGACCTTCATGCTGAAGACCATCCCTGACTATGACGGAACGCCGCGGGTGCAGGAGCTCGTGCGCACGGAGATCACCGACGTCGTGGTCAAGGCCGCGTACACCGGCCCGGCGCGCCTGCAGCTGTTCCAGCACGTCCTCGCGCCGCTCGCCGACCTGCCCGTGCTGGAGGTCGTCTCCGCCAGCCACGTCATCACCGACCTGACGCTCGCTCCCGCCAAGCCGGTTCACAACTACTTGGAGGAAGCATGAAAACCGTCGCAGTGATCGGGGCAGGTGTCATCGGCCTCTCGTGGGCGCGCTTGTTCGCGGACCACGGCCTGACCGTTCGCGTCGTGGATCCCCGTCCCGACCTGGTCGTTCCCGACGGCGTGCAGATCGCGCGGAACGTCGCGGAAGCCGTGCGGGACGCGGACTTCGTGCAGGAGAACGGCCCGGAGGACCTGGAGTTCAAGAAGACCCTGTTCGCCGAGCTGGTCAGGGAGGCGCCGGAGCACGCGCTGCTGCTCAGCTCGTCGTCCGCGATCCCCTCGACCGCGTTCACCGAGGGCATCGACGGTTCGCGCGTCCTCATCGGACACCCGTTCAACCCGCCGCACGTGATCCCGCTGGTCGAGGTCGTGCCGGGGGAGCAGACGAGCGAGGAGTCCGTGACCAGGGCGGTGGAGTTCTACCGCTCGCTCGGCCGCACGCCGGTCGTGGAACGCAAGGAGATCCCCGGCTTCGTCGGCAACCGGCTGCAGGCCGCGCTCTCCCGCGAAGCCGCCTACCTGGTCGAACAGGGCGTCGTGACGCCCGCAGACCTCGACACCGTCGTCACGAACTCGCTCGGCCTGCGCTGGGCGACCGTCGGCCCGTTTCTCGGCGCCCACCTCGGTGGTGGTCCCGGCGGCTACCGGCACCTCGCCGAGCACATCGGCAAGTCCATGCAGGGGCTGTCCCTGGGCACCCCGTCGCAAGATCCCGAACGGCTGATCCAAGCCGTCGAAGACGCTTACGGCTCCTCCACGTACTCGGCGCTCGCCGAGACGCGCGACCGCAAGCAGCTCGCCGTTCTGACGGCATTGGAGGAGAACTGATGAACCGCCTGGAAGACCAGCTGACCGCCGACTTCTACAACTACGAGGCGCTGCTGAGCGACGAGGAGCGCAAGATCCTGCTGAGCGCCCGCGAGTTCATGACCACCGAGATCAAGCCCCTCGTGAACGAGTACTGGGCCAAGGGCGAGTTCCCGCGGGAGCTGATCGGCAAGTTCCGCGGCGCCGGTCTCACCGCGCTGTCGTACGAGGGCTACGGCGAGCACCCCGCCGCCGTCAGCAACCTGCTCACCGGCATGCTGGCGATGGAGATGACCCGCACCGACGCGTCGGTCGCCACGTTCTTCGGCGTCCACAACGGACTCGCGATGTACTCGATCTACGCGGGCGGTTCGCAGGAACAGCGCGACCGCTGGCTGCCCGCCATGGCCGCGATGGACAAGATCGGCGCGTTCGCGATGACCGAACCGCTCGGCGGCTCCGACGTGGCGGGCGGCATGCGCACCACCGCCGAGCGCGACGGCGACACGTGGGTGCTGAACGGCGCCAAGAAGTGGATCGGCAACGCGACCTTCGCCGACCACGTGATCGTGTGGGCCCGCGACCTCGCCGACAACCAGGTCAAGGGTTTCGTCGTGGAGAAGGGCACGCCCGGCTTCGTCGCCGAGAAGATCGAGGGCAAGATCGCGTTCCGGATCGTCGAGAACGCCGAGATCACCCTCACCGGCGTCCGCGTGCCGGAGGCGAACCGGTTGCAGCGCATCGACTCGTTCCGCGACGTCGCGGAGATCCTGCGCGCCACCCGCGGCGGCGTCGCCTGGCAGGCGCTCGGCGTCATGATCGGCGCCTACGAGGCCGCCCTCGCCTACTCGAAGGAGCGCGAGCAGTTCGGCCGCCCGATCGCCCGTTTCCAGATGGTGCAGGACAAGCTGGTGCAGTCGCTCGGCAACATCACCGCGTCGTGGGGCATGCTCGTGCAGCTCGCGAAGCTGCAGGACGCGGGCATCTTCCAGGACGAGCACTCGTCGCTCGCGAAGGCGTTCGTCACCTCCCGGATGCGCGAGGTCGTCGCCTGGTCGCGGGAGATCTTCGGCGGCAACGGCATCGTGCTCGGCTACGACGTGGCGCGCTTCTTCGCCGACGCCGAGGCGATCTACTCGTTCGAGGGCACGCGCGAGATGAACACGCTGATCGTCGGCAAGGCGATCACCGGGCAGAGCGCCTTCGTGTGAGAGCGCTCAGGCCTCGGGAATCTCGACGACCACGTGCGTCGACTTGATCGAGGCCACGGCGACGCTGCCGACCTCCAGGCCGAGCTCGTCCGCGGACTCACGGCTCATCAGAGACGTGATGCGGAAGGGCCCGGCCTGCATGTCGACCTGGGCCATCACGCCGTCCTTGACGACGCGCGTGACGATGCCCTTCATGCGGTTGCGCGCCGAGGCCGCCACGGTCGCACCGGGCTCGGCCACGTCGGTCATCTTCTGCGCGAACGCGGCGAGCTCGGTCCCGCTGACGCCCTTGCGCCCGTTGTCCAGGACGACGGACGCGAGGCGGCCCTGGTCGATCCACCGGCGCAGGGTGTCGTCACTGACACCGAGCAGCGCGGCGGCCTCGCTGATCCGCAAGTTCGGCACGGGCGGAAGTGTATATCCGCGTTCGCGGAGTCAGGAGTGCCCGGCGATGCGGTGCGGCTGGTAACCCGACTCCAGTTGCGCGGCCTCGTCGTCGGTCAGCTCGAAGTCCAGCGCCGCCACCGCGTCGTCGAGCTGCGCGGGCTTGGTGATGCCGACGATCGGTGCCGTGACAACGGGATTGCGCCGCAACCAGGCCAGCGCGACCTGCGCCCGCGACACCCCGCGGGCGGCGGCGGTGGCGGCGACCTGGTCGACGATCGCGCGGTCCGACTCCAGGTACAGGGTGGACCCGAACTCGTCGGTCTCGGTGCGCGCGGTCGTCGCGTCCCAGTCGCGGACCAGGCGTCCGCGGGCCAGCGGGCTCCACGGGATCACGGCGATGCCCTGGTCCGCGCACAACGGCAGCATCTCGCGCTCCTCCTCGCGGTAGAGGAGGTTGTAGTGGTTCTGCATCGACACGAACTTCGTCCAGCCGTTCTCGCGTTGCGTGAACAACGCCTTGGCGAACTGCCACGCGTACATGGACGACGCACCGATGTAACGGGCCTTGCCGGACTTCACGACGTCGTGCAGCGCTTCCAGTGTCTCTTCGAGAGGGACGGTGCTGTCGAAGCGGTGGATCTGGTACAGGTCCACGTAGTCCGTGCCGAGCCTGCGCAACGAGTTGTCGATCTCGGCGAAGATCGACTTCCGCGACAGCCCGAAACCGTTGGGGCCTTCGTGCATCCGGTGGTGCACCTTGGTGGCCAGCACGATCTCCTCGCGCCGGGCGAAGTCGCGCAGCGCGGCGCCGGTGATCTCCTCCGAGGAACCGGCCGAGTACATGTTCGCGGTGTCGAAGAAGTTGATGCCGGCGTCGAGCGCGGCCTTGATGAACGGCCGGGACTCCTCCTCCGGCAACGACCACGGGTGGCCGCCCCGCTTCGGATCTCCGTAGCTCATCATGCCGAGACAGATCTCGGACACGTCCATGCCGGCGAGCTTGGTGTAGCGCATGGTCAGCCCCTCAGTAAAACGATGATCACGGTCGGGTGATGGTGACGACAACCCGTTCAACATCAACGTAGTCCGGATCGCTGGATCGTGCCTCTGTTCGACACGTCAGTGGCTACTGGGCCTGATTCTCTGACCAGCGGGTTTAGCGTCGTTTTCCCGGGGTCTGAGAGGAAAGCGCCATGACGAGCATCGACCTGGTCGCGCCACCGCGGCACGTGCTGGAGCGCACCCGTTGCGCGGTCGGGACGTTGCTGCCGGCGGCGTTGGCGGAACTTCCGGACGAAACGCGCGAGGTGGTCGAGTTCGGTCTTGCACGGCAGGACTTCTCGACGGCCGCGCTCGTGCTGCTGTCCGCCGAGGCGTTCGGTGACGCGGACGCGACCGGGGTGGCCCTCGCGCTGGAGTTCGCGCACCTGCACGAACAACTGCACGCGGACCTCATGATCCGCAGGGGCGCGTGGGAGGTGTTCGGTGCGGACAGGGTCGTCTCGGCGGCCGACGCTCTTCTCTCACTCGCCGTCGCGCGGCTCGGCAAGCCCGGGGTGATGATCCTCAACGTCGCGTTGATGTCCGTTGTGGACGGTTACGTCCAGGAGATCGGCATGGACGAGGAGGACGGCACCGACATGGCCCAGCACCTCGGTGTGGCGGCGGCGAAGCACAGCTCGTTGCCGGCGGCGGCGTGCGAGCTCGGCGCGCTGGCCGCCGGTGCGAGCGCGAGCCAGGCAGGCCACCTCAGGCAGTTCGGTGACGACATGGGCCTGGCGTGCAAGCACGTCGACGACGTCCTGACTCTGCAGGACGACCTCGCACACGGCCGCCGCACGCTCCCGGTCGTGGCGGCGGCCATAGCCGGCATGACGGTCGACGGCGGGCGGAAGTGGTGCGAACAGCAGGCGGAACTGCTGCTCGCCCGCGCCCTGAACCACCTGCGGCGGTGTGGTCCGAGGGCGCGGGCGGCGGAGGAGCTGTCCTCGCTCGCCAGGGAGGTCACGACCGCCCGGTGCGCCCCGGCGCCGGCCGTGCCCGCTCAGCCGGCGGGCCGCAGCACGACCTTGCCCGGTGCGTGACCGGTCGCGACCAGTTCCTGCGCCTGGGCCGCGTCGGCCAGCGGCAGGCTCTGCGCGACTCGCACGGTGAGCTTGCCGTCCACCGCGAGCCGGGCGTACTCGCCGAGCCGCGCGCCGAACGGGCCGCCACCACCGGAGAACGTGACACCGAGCTCGGCGGCCTGGGGGTCGGCGATGGTGACGATCCGGTCGGTGCCGCCGCGCAGCTCGATCGACAGCGGCAGGTCGCCGTGCCCCGCGGCGTCGTACACGGCGTCGACGCCCTGCGGCGCGGCGGCGCGGATCCGGTCGGCGAGCCCCTCGCCGTGAGCGACCGGGGTGGCGCCGAGCGACCGCACGTAGTCGTGGTTGCCGGGGGAGGCCGTGCCGATGACCGTGGCACCGCGGGCCACCGCGAGCTGGACGCCGACGGCGCCGACCACGCCCGAGGCTCCGTGGATCAGCAGCGTCTCGCCCTCGCCGACCTTCAGCTCGTCGAGCACGCGGACCGACGTCTCCACGGCCACGGGCAGCGCGGCTGCCGTGTCCCAGTCGAGGTCGGCGGGCTTGAGGGCGAACTCGGAGGCCAGCGCGTACTCGGCGTAGGCGCCGGTGACGGTCCAGCCCAGGACCGCGTCGCCCACCTCGACGCCAGTGACGCCCTCGCCGACCTCGTCGACGATGCCGGCCGCCTCCAGGCCGGGCGTCACCGGGAACGGGGGCGTCATCTATGGTGGCATCCACCCGTTGCGGATCTTGTGGTCCAGCGGGTTGACTGCCGCCGCGACGACTTTCAACCGGACCTGTCCCGGTCCGGCGTGCGGCTGCTCGACCTCGGTCAGGCTCAGCACTTCCGGGCCGCCGAACGTGGTGTAGGTGATCGCCTTCATCTCTGTCTCCTGGTGCCGGTCGTTTGGTTGACATGTCAACACTAGCGACGGCGGCGCTCTTCCTGCCCCATCACTTCGGCTAGTCCCACCTAGTCGAAAGACCAGCCGAGTGCTCGTCTGGGCGGACTACGCTGAAAACCATGGACCTGCAGGCTGCCTCCGACGTGATCCGGGCACCGCTGAGCGAAACGCTGTCGCGGCTGTCGGCGGCGATCGCCGGCGCCATTCCGCACCAGGCCGTGGCCGAGCTGTCCAACTGCTCGTTCGCACCGTTCAAGCTCCGCGGCGAGGCGCCGGTGACGATCACCGACATCGCCGCGCTGCGTCCACTGCTGCCGGACAGCGGAGCCTGGCAGGGGCGGGCGGTCATGGCCGGTGCCGACGTGCCGGTCGTCGTGCTCGTGAGCGACGTGTCCGAACCGAGCGCGCTGCTCGTGCTCCTGCGCACCGACGACACCCCGGTGGCCGAGGAGGTGCTGGCGCCCGCCGTCGCGCTGTGGAACGTGGTGACGGCGTACATGGAGGGCATGCGCAACGAGGCGGTGCCCGCGACGCTCGCGGTGTCCCGGGCGGCCGCCGCGGCGCGTGCCGTCGCCATCTCCGACCTCGGTGACGCGTACGGCGCCTCGCTGGCCGCGCTGCTCGGCGTGCTGCGCGACCACGGCGTGGACGACGCGACCGCCCGCTCGCGGTCCGTCGACCTCGCCGTCACCGCACTGGTCGAACTGAGGTCGAGGGCCGAGCTGGACCGGGCGCAGACCGAGGAACGGGTGGGGGAGGCCTTCGAACGGCTCGCCGAGTCGTTGCGCCGGGTGATGCGCGGCCGCGACGTGCGCCTGGACCTCGGCACGCCCGGCGCGGAGGAGGGCGCGGACCGGATCGTGCCGACCGGGATCTCCGCCACGGCCGCCGCGGTGGTCAGGTCGGCCGTGCACGCGATGCTGGACGACCAGGGCGGGGTCGGCCGCGTCCACATCGGCTGGAGGATCGTCGGGGCGGTGCTGCGCGCGACCGTGCGGGACGACGGTCCCGGCACCCTGTCCTGCGCCGGCCTCGACCGGCGCCGGGTGCCGGAACGCCTCGGGCCGCTCGGCGGGAAGGTCGAGGTCGACGCGGTGCCGGGCTGGGGCGCGACCGTGACGATCGAGGTGCCGCTCGGGCCGCCGGAGAGCCCGCGCGAGGACCCGCTGACCGTGCTGGGCGCGCGGGAGCTCGAGGTGCTGGGCCGCCTCGCCCGCGGGCGGCGCAACCGCGACATCGCCGGTGAGCTGCACATCAGCGAGTCCACGGTGAAGTTCCACGTGGCGAAGATCCTGGAGAAGCTGGGCGTCGGCTCACGCGGTGAGGCCGCTGCCCTGGCGCACGAGTGGGGCGCCACCACGCGCTAGCCCGTGTCCTGTGAGCCTCGACCGTGACTCTCATCGAACAGACTCACAGGACACGGCCTAGTAGAGCGTCGCGGTTAAGTTGTGCTCCGTTGAGCAGGGCAGAGGGCTGGGCGGTGTGGTCGCTCGTTACCCGAAAGCCCCGGATGGTCGCGCTCTCACGCACATTTGTCGCCGAGTTGGCGGTAGAAAACTACCGGCGCAATCGTTTGCTGATCACCTCAAGTACCGCCAACTGTGCAGGTGACAGCCATGAGAGCGCGATCTTCATGATCGAAGCCCGGCCACCTGCCGACGTCCCTCCCACTCGTCACTAATCCAAGAGATAGCTGCGACATACCGCTAGCCGATCTCACCCATCCGCTGCCGCACGAGGTCGCGCACCACGTCGTCGGGCAGCGGCATGTCGGTCGTGAACCGGACAGTCCCCTTGGACAGCGAGAAACCGGCCAGCCGGTCGCGCACCACGTCGACGGCCGCGGGGCTGAACGGGAACACGGCCAGGTGGTCCTTCGCCGCCTTGAACCCGAGCAGCGGCTTGCCCTTGAGCCTCAGCGCGGCCAGGCCGTAGCTCAGGCCCTGCTCGGCCGCCGGGGCGAGTTCCTCGGCCAGTGCGCGGATGCGCGCGAACGCGTCGCGTGCCGGAGCGTCGAGGCTCGCGAAGTAGTCGTCAACGTCGGCCATGGCGGCACGCTACTCGCGCGAAGTGCTCCGCGAGCGAACCTGTGGCAGGCGGCGGGACGATGTGCCTTCCTTCTCGATACAGAGACCTGGACCACCCTCGGTTGCACGTCCGATAGTAGGAAGTCAAACTATTCTCATGGCGACCACTCTGCACAAGCCGGTGAACCCGGTGCGCTTTGTGACCGCGTCCAGCCTGTTCGACGGCCACGACGCGGCTATCAACATCATGCGGAGGATCCTGCAGTCGCAGGGTGCGGAGGTCATCCACCTCGGCCACAACAGGTCGGTGGCGGAGGTCGTCGACGCGGCGATCCAGGAGGACGCGCAGGGCATCGCCATCAGCGCGTACCAGGGCGGGCACGTCGAGTACTTCTCGTACCTGGTCGAGCTGCTCAACGAGCGCGGCGCCGGGCACATCCGGGTCTACGGCGGTGGTGGCGGCGTCATCGTCCCCGAGGAGATCGAGCTGCTGCACTCGCGCGGGGTCGCGCGGATCTTCTCGCCGCAGGACGGGCAGACGCTCGGCCTCGCCCGGATGATCAACCTGATGATCGAGGAGTGCGACCACGCGCTGACGGAGCCGTTCAGCCACGACGCGCTGCTGACGGGGGCGGACGAGGCCCTGGCGCGCGCGATCACGCACATCGAGGCCGGGACCGCGGAGCCCCTGACGACCACGCGCAAGGTGCCGGTCCTCGGCATCACCGGCACCGGTGGCTCGGGCAAGTCGTCGCTCACCGACGAGCTGGTGCGCCGCTTCCGGCTCGACCAGCAGGACAAGCTGCGCATCGCCGTGCTCGCCGTCGACCCGACGCGCCGGCGTGGTGGTGGCGCGCTGCTCGGCGACCGCATCCGGATGAACTGCCTCGACGGCGACCGCGTGTTCTTCCGTTCGCTGGCCACGCGCCGTGCGGGCAGCGAGATCCCGGACGGCCTGGAGCAGGCCATCGTGGCGTGCAAGGCGTCCGGTGCGGATCTCGTCATCGTCGAGACGCCCGGTATCGGTCAGGGTGACGCGGCCATCGTGCCGTTCGTCGACTTCTCGCTGTACGTGATGACGCCGGAGTTCGGTGCCGCGTCGCAGCTCGAGAAGATCGACATGCTCGACTACGCGGACGCCGTGGCGATCAACAAGTTCGAGCGCCGAGGTGCCGAGGACGCTCGCAGGGACGTCGCACGGCAGATGGTGCGCAACCGCGAGGCGTTCGGCGTCAAGTGGGAGGACATGCCGGTCTACGGCACGTCCGCCGCGACGTTCAACGACGACGGCGTGACGGCGCTCTACCAGTTCCTGCGCGACGGCCTGGTGGAGCACGGTCTCGCGGTCGAGGAGGGCGCTCTTCCCGTCGTCTCCGGCAAGACGTCGACCTCCGCGTCCACGGTCGTGCCCGCCGCCCGCGCGCGCTACCTCTCCGACATCTCCGACACGGTGCGCGGCTACCACCGCAGGACCGAGGAGCAGGTCGAGGCGATCCGCAGGCACACCCAGCTCTCCGGTGCGCAGAAGGCGCTGGAGGCAGCGGGCAAGGGCGTCTCGGACATCGCCGAACTGGCGGCGGAGGCCGGGCGCAAGGTCGACCGCGAGACGGCGGACCTGCTGCAGGCGTGGCCGGCGACCGTCGAGCAGTACTCCGGCGACGAGCTCGTGTTCAAGGTGCGGGACAAGGAGATCCGCACCAGGCTCACGCGCGAGACGTTGTCCGGCAACCAGGTCCGCCGGGTCAGCCTGCCCCGCTACGACGACGAGGGCTCGCTGCTGCGGTTCCTGCGCAAGGAGAACCTGCCGGGCTTCTTCCCCTACACCGCAGGGGTCTTCCCGTTCAAGCGCGAGGGTGAGGACCCGGCGCGCATGTTCGCGGGCGAGGGCGACGCGTTCCGCACCAACCGCCGCTTCAAGTACCTGTCGCAGGGCAACCCGGCCACGCGCCTGTCCACGGCGTTCGACTCGGTGACGCTCTACGGCCGCGACCCCGACACCCCGCCGGACGTCTACGGCAAGATCGGCACCTCCGGCGTCTCGATCGCGTCGCTGGACGACATGAAGGCCCTGTACGACGGCTTCGACCTGGTCGCGCCGACGACGTCGGTGTCGATGACGATCAACGGCCCGGCGCCGACGATCCTCGCGTACTTCCTCAACACGGTGATCGACCAGCAGGTCGAGAAGTTCAAGGCGGACAACGACCGCGAGCCCGACGCCGACGAGTACGCGAGGCTCAGGGCGTTCGCGCTGGCGAACGTCCGCGGCACCGTTCAGGCCGACATCCTCAAGGAGGACCAGGGCCAGAACACCTGCATCTTCTCCACGGAGTTCTCGCTGCGCATGATGGCGGACATCCAGGAGTGGTTCATCCAGCAGCAGGTCCGCAACTTCTACTCGGTGTCGATCTCGGGCTACCACATCGCCGAGGCCGGGGCGAACCCCATCAGCCAGCTCGCCTTCACGCTCGCCAACGGCTTCACCTACGTCGAGTCGTACCTGGCGCGCGGCATGAACATCGACGACTTCGCACCGAACCTGTCGTTCTTCTTCTCCAACGGCATGGACGCCGAGTACAGCGTCATCGGCCGCGTGGCGCGCCGCATCTGGGCCGTGGCCATGCGCGACCGCTACGGCGCCGCGGAGCGTTCGCAGAAGTTCAAGTACCACGTGCAGACGTCGGGCCGTTCGCTGCACGCGCAGGAGATGGACTTCAACGACATCCGCACGACGCTGCAGGCTCTCTGCGCGCTGTACGACAACTGCAACTCCTTGCACACCAACGCCTACGACGAGGCGATCACCACTCCCACGGAGTCGTCCGTCCGCCGCGCGATGGCCATCCAGATGATCATCAACAAGGAGTGGGGCCTCTCCGCGAACGAGAACCCGCTGCAGGGCTCGTTCGTCATCGACGAGCTGACGGACCTCGTCGAAGAGGCCGTGCTGATGGAGTTCGACCGCATCTCCGAACGCGGCGGCGTGCTCGGCGCGATGGAGACCGGCTACCAGCGCGGCCGCATCCAGGACGAGTCGATGCTCTACGAACAGCGCAAGCACGACGGCTCGCTGCCGTTGATCGGCGTCAACACCTTCCTGCCCGAGGGCGGCGAGCGCGAGGTCGTGAAGATCGAGCTCGCGCGCGCCACCGAGGAGGAGAAAAAGTCGCAGGTAGAGCGCACCCGCGCCTACCAGGCCGCGCACCGCGACGAGGCGCAGAAGGCGCTGGCGCGGCTGCGTGAGGTGGCGCAGACGAACGAGAACGTGTTCGCGGTGCTGATGGACGCGGCCCGCGTGTGCACGCTCGGCCAGATCACCGAGGCGTTCTTCGAGGTGGGCGGCCAGTACCGCCGCAACATATAGGGCCTGTATCGGAGTCTGATCCGCGACAGCCGGGCCCGAGGCGGCCCCTGGCGGCACGGCCGGACGACCCACGTACAACACCGGTATGCGGGCCGTTCGGCCGCACCACCAGGAACCACCTCAAGCGCGACTCTCATCGCACCAGACTCCGATACAGACCCTAGACCGCATAGGGCCGGCCGACGATCCACCCGCCGATGTGGCCGGGGAGCTCGTCGGTCGGCACCAGCTCCACCGGGTCACCGACGTTCACCACCCCCGGCTGGACCACCCAGCTGTCCAGGCACAGCACGCCGCCGAACTCGTGCCGGATGCGCCGGTGCACGTCGAGGTCCTGCGCGCCGGTGTCGGGGTCGATCGTCGTGACCACGCACCGGGCGCGCTTCTTGTACATCCCGATCACGACGTCACCGACGACCAGCGCGTGCCCCGGCCACGAGTCCTCCTCGCCGGCCTCGACGCCGCCGATGAGGATGTTGGGCCGCAGCCGCCGCACGTCGACGCCCGCGGCCTCGACCTGGCCGTCCGTCGCCACCAGGACGTTCAGCACGTCGAAGCGCTCCGGACCGGTGTAGCGGGTCAGCCTGCCGCCGAACGGGAGCACCCGCTCGTGGGCCTGCCAGCTGTCCCAGGGATGTCCGTCCACCAGCGGGCCGTCCGGGCCGGTGGTCGCGGGGATGGTGAGCAGGCCGTACCGGGTGCGTCCGGTCAGCACGCCGTGCGGGCCCCGCACGTGCACCAGCCGGTCGCCCTCGACGCCGTCCGGGGTGAACGTGGCCTGCTGCAGTTCCTCGCCGCCCAGTGACTTCACCGGGTAGCGCCACAACGCCTTGACGTGCATGGTCCTCACTCCGCAGGGATCTCGTAGGTGGAGTCCGGGTCGATGCGGCGCTCGGACTCGGCGATCTTCACGTCGTTGATGCTCGCCTCGCGCCTGCGCATCAGGCCGGACGCGGCGAACTCCCAGTTCTCGTTGCCGTAGCTGCGCCACCACTGGCCCTCGTCGTCGTGCCACTCGTACTGGAAGCGCACGGCGATGCGGTCGTCGCCGAAGGCCCACAACGACTTGCGCAGCACGTACTCGTGCTCGCGCTCCCACTTCCTCGTCAGGAACGCGACGATCTCGCCGGTGCCGTGGACGAACTCGGACCTGTTGCGCCACACCGAATCCGGCGTGTACGCGCCGGCGACGCGCACCGGGTCCTTGGTGTTCCAGGCGTCCTGGGCCGCCTGGACCTTGAGGCGGGCGGTCTCGGCGTCGAACGGAGGCACGAGTCTCACGACGATCCTTCCAACGGTTGGGCGACGCTGCAAACGTTAGAACGGTTTTCTAACGGATGCAAGCCTGTGTTACCGTTAGGCGTGCTGACGCCCGACGAGCCCCGTCCGGTCCTGCTGATGAACACCATCTGGGCCAATCGGTCGCAGGTCCACGACGACCTGACGACTGTCGGTGGGCTCCGCGACTTCCTCGGCGTTCCGGTGGACGAAGCCGATCTCGACGCGTTCCGCTCGTTGCGGCAGGCACTGCGAGACCTCGCGGGCGTGCTGACCGAGGACACGCGTGCGGTCGCGCGGGATCGTGACCTGGAGCGGGCCGTGGCCGAGGTCAACCGTGCGGCGCGCAGTGCGCAGAGGTGGCCGCAGCTGACCGTGCGGGACGGCGAACTGCTGCGGCACAACGAAAGCGACGGATCGCTGGCGGATCGTGAGCGCGCCTCGATCGCGGCGGAGGCCGTGGACCTGTTCACCGGCGAGGACGGGGTTCTGTTGCGCGCCTGTTATGCGCCGGGCTGCGTGCTCTACTTCGTGAAGGACCACCCGCGTCGTGAATGGTGCTCGCCGTCGTGCGGCAACAGGGTCCGCGCGGCTCGCCACTACCGGCGCAATCGGGGTGAATCCCCTGGTCCGAACGGGTTTTCCTGATCAGCGGGGGTAAACATGGGCCGCTCCGATTCCGATTAAACGGACAACAGTGGGGCGCGTTCTGTGTGGTGGTGATCCGCGATGTCCCGAGAATCCGTGCCAGGTCACGACATCAGCTATCACCTCGTCTGCTTCGACGAGACCGGCAACGAGCGGGGGCGGGACAGCGCGGACGTGCTGTACGACGCCCGCCAAGGCGTCACGGACGTCTTCTTCTTCATCCACGGGTGGAACGGCGACGTGCCGGCCGCCCGCGAGCAGTACGGGCGGTGGGTCGCGACGATGGCCGGCTGCCGTGCCGAACGTGAAGCGGCACACCGGCTTCCGGGCGGTTTCAAGTCCCTGCTCGTCGGCCTGCACTGGCCGTCGAAGGCGTGGGGCGACGAGGACGTGCGGTCGGACGAGTTCATCAAGGCACAGGCCAACCGTCTCGGCGGTGGCGCCGGACGCACGGCCGCCGTGCGCACGATCGTCCAGGCCGCCCGGCAGCACCCCTGCCGGATGTCGGCAGGAGTCAAACAGGCTTACGACTACCTGGAGAGCTCGGTCCCGGACCTGCCGGGAGAGGACGGGATGGCGTTCGACGCCGAGCAGCTCTACCGGGCGTGCCTGGAGGATCCGGCGCTGGGCGGCATCCTGTCGCCGTTGCGGATCCTGACGTTCTGGAAGATGAAGCGGCGCGCCAAGGTGTTCGGCGAGAGCGGCGCGGCCAGGATCGCCCGCGAGGTCGCCCAGGCCGCCCCGGCCGCGCGCATCCACCTGATGGGCCACAGCTTCGGCTGCATCACCGCCACCGCGATGGCGAACGTGGTGCCCGCCGCGACGCTGACCCTCGTGCAGGCCGCGATGTCGCTGTGGTCGTTCGCGGAACGGCTGCCCGGCGAACCCGGCTCCGGCTACTTCCGCGGCGTGCTCGGCCGCGTGCCCGGCCCGATCATCGTCACCACGTCGTCGAACGACTACGCCATCGGCCGGTTCTACCCGCTGGCCGCGCGATCGGGCCGGCAGGTCGACCTCGACGAGTACCCGAAGTACGGCGGCCTCGGCTCGCACGGTGTGCAGGGCACTTACGCGCACGGCCACAACATCGGCTCTCCCGGCGAGCTCCTGCGGGGGCAGGTGCACAACGTCGACTGCACGTCCGTGATCCGCCGGATCGACGGGATCGCGGGCGCTCACAACGACATCTGCCACCCGGAGCTGGCACGTCTGCTGTGGAAGGCGGTGATGGCGCGCTAAACACTGCCCAGGCGCAGCACGATCTGGGGCACCAGAGTGCTGCCCAGACAGGGGCGCAGGTCCGCGCGCAACGCGGACAGGCTCATCGGGTCGTGGGCGGGGGAGACGGTGAACCCGGCCGTTCCCGCGGTCAGCACGACGCGCTGCATCGCCTGCCCCGCGCGGATTTCCGCCGCGGCACCCTGGGTGAACGTGCACAGCACCAGCTCGGTGCCGCTGCGCACGTGCAGCCAGGCACGCTCCACTTCGGCCGCCCGCGACAGCAGGCCGCGCCAGGCGGCGAGTTCGGGGAACGTCGTCCACGTGCGACGGTTCGCGCCCAGCGACCGCAGCAGCGCCAGCACGTCCGAGTTCGGCTCCTGGTAGCCGCCGAGCCTGATGGCCGCCGCTGCGTCGTGTGCGCTCGGTCCGGGCAGCAGCGTCACCAGTGGACGGATGCCGTGTCCCTGCAGTGCCAGCCGGGCAATGAGCAGCGCCGCCCCGCAGGCCAGCCGCGTCTCCCGGCTGTGCGGCCCGGTGGTGTGCAGCTCGATCTGTTCGGGACGCACCGCGAACCGCACGTCGGGAGCGGAGGCCCTGGCCAGGGAGAGGACGCCGCGCACTTCCTCACTCGCTAGTCCGAGTGAGCCTGGCACGGTGACGGTCATGGTCATACTGTCGGGCCGGAACGACGGCCGAGCCACGGTCGAAGGTCCTCATTTCCTAGGGCCGTGAGTTGGTCGAAAGTGTGCGAATCTAGGCGGCGTGCCTGACGTGCCTGGTCGCCGCGATCTCGACGAGCTGCTCGACGAGGTCCGGGACCGCATGGACGAGATCGTGACCACCCGCGACCACATGCAGGAACTGCTGGGGGCGGTGCTCGCCGTCGCGTCCGGTCTGGAACTCGAGCCGACACTGCTGCGCATCGTCCAGGCGGCCGTGGACCTGGTCGGTGCCCGCTACGGCGCGCTGGGCGTGCTCGGCACCCGCGACGACCTCTCGCAGTTCCTCCACGTCGGCGTGGACGAGGTCACCCGCCGGTCCATGGGTCACCTGCCCGAGGGCAAGGGCCTGCTCGGGCTGCTCATCAAGGACCCGACGCCGCTGCGCCTGCGCGACCTCGCGCGCCACGAGATGTCGGTCGGTTTCCCGCCCAACCACCCGCCGATGCACAGCTTCCTGGGCGTGCCCGTGCGCGTGCGCGACGAGGTGTTCGGCAACCTCTACATGACCGAGAAGATCGACGCCGCCGAGTTCACCGCCGACGACGAGGCCGTGCTGCTGGCCCTGGCCGCCGCCGCGGGCATCGCGATCGAGAACGCCCGCCTGTTCGAACGCTCCCGGATGCGCGAGCGGTGGCTGGAGGCGATCGGCGAGGTCAACTCCGAACTGCTGGGCGGCGCCTCCGGCGAGTACGCGCTGCGCCTCATCACCCAGCGCACCGTCGAACTCGCCGGCGCCGACTCGGCCCTCGTCGTCCTGGGCGACGGCCGGCAGACACCGCTCTCCGTCGCCGCGAGCGCGGGAGTGAAGATCGACGACTTCGACGCCGCCGACCACGCCGTCGACGAGGTGATCCGCTCCGGCGTGCCGCTCCTGGTGGACGACCTCGGCTCGGCCTCCGGCCCGGCCCTGGCCGTCCCGCTGCGTTCGGAGATGGGCGTGACAGGCGCTCTCGTCGTGCTGCGCCAGGGCGGCGGGACCCGCTTCCTGCCCGACCAGGTCCCGATGCTCGCGTCGTTCGCCGACCAGGCGGCCGTCGCCCTGGAGTTCGCCGAGCAGCAACGCTCGCAACGCCTGCTCGACGTGCTGGAGGACCGCGACCGCATCGCCCGCGACCTGCACGACCACGTCATCCAGCGCCTGTTCGTCACCGGCCTCACCCTGCAGGCCACCCTGCGCCGCATCACCGACCCCGAGGTGGCCGCCCGCCTGCGCACCGCCGTCGAGCAGCTCGACGAGACGGTCCGCGAGATCCGCACGTCCATCTTCGACCTGCACTCGAACGACAACACCTCGCTGCGCCGCCGCCTGCTCGACCTCGTCGCGGGCCTGACCGAGGCGACGCACCTCAAGCCGTCCATCCGCATGTCCGGCACCGTGGACAACTCGGTGCCCCCCGAACTCGCCGAGCACGTCGAGGCCGTCGTGCGCGAGGCCGTCACGAACTGCGTGCGGCACGCGGAGGCCACCGAGCTGACGGTGCTGATCGACGCCGGTGAGGACGTCGTGATCACCGTGCAGGACAACGGCGTCGGCCTCCCTGCCGAGGCTGCGCGCAGCGGCCTGCGCAACCTGGCGCACCGCGCGTCGAAGTTCGGGGGGTCGCTGGCGGTGACGACGCCGGAGGGCGGCGGCGCGTGTGTCGTCTGGCGGGTCCCGCTCATGTAGTCACGCGGCTGCCGGTGCCGCCCTCGCGGACCTCGTAGAGGCCGGGGGAGACCTGGACCGAGTTCTCCGCGATCCAGGCCTGCCAGTCCCACGGCCAGCGCGTCTCCGGCGACCAGCGCACGCCGGCAAGAGGGATGCAGGTGAGGTCGGCCGAGGTGAGGTCGGCGCCGGCCATGCCGGTCAGGGCGGCCATCACCCTGCTCAGCGGCACGACGACCGCGGCAGCGAGGGCGACCTCGAAGTGGCCCTCCGCGAGGTCCGGGGCGTTGCTGATCCGGGTGAGCACCGAGAAGAGCCTGTCGCGGCAGAGCTGGGCGAGATGGCGTGCGTGGTAACGCGCCCAGTGAAGCTTCTCTTCGGTCAACCACCGCAGCGAGTCCACGAGCCGCTCCGCCACGACGCGGATGTCGGCGTTGGCGCGGGGGATCTCGCGGAGGAGGACCTGAACCTCCAGGCGAGCGGCCGCACCGATCTCGGCGCGGGTGAGGCGGCCGGCCTTCCCGAGCTCGTCCGAGACGGGGTGGATGCGCGGCAGGAAGCCGGCGAGCACCAGCGCCTCGGCGATCAGGCCGACCGGCAGCCAGGTCCGCGCGGCGAGCCGTTCGGCCGGTGGCATGCGGGCGAGAGTGTCCGCGAGGTCGACCAGACTCGTGAACGGGCCCGGAGCGGACTCGCGCAGCACCTCCGCGAGTCCCGCGTCGAGATCCAACGCGTCGCCGAGCCGGTTCGTCAGCGTGTCGTGGTCGCGGGACAGCATCGCGTCCGCGAGCCCGCGCTCCAGGTCGATCACGCCGTCGAGCGCGGTGTGCAGCGAGTCGATCCACCGGTCGGCGGTCATCGCGCACCTCGCGCGCTCAACGCCCGGCGTGCCTTCACCAGGCTGGACCGCACCGCCTCCGGCGTGATGCCCAGTTCCCCGGCGATCTCCGCCGGCCGGAACTCCGACAGGGCCCAGGCCATGACCTGACGCTGCCGCAAGGGCAGCTCACCCAGCACGACGAGCAGGTCGTGCCGCTGCTCCCAGTTCTCGATGTCGGTGCCGCACAGCGGTGGCGCCGGTTCCGGCGGCTCGGCGACCAGGTCCTCCGCGAACCTCCTGCGGCCGAAGGACCTCGACGTCACCCGGTACGCCCACGCCCTGGGGTGGTCGATGCGGTCCCACGTCCGATAGGCCTCGATCATCGCGTCCTGGACGATGTCGGCGGCCTCGGCCAGCGTCGCGCCGTGCATCAGCACGAACGCCGTCAGGGGTTTGAAGTGCGCCCGGTAGAAGTCGGCGAACTCCGCGTCAGCGGCACTGGTCCTCGCGGGGCCGGTCCGCGCCGGCAGCTCTTCAGACATCGCCGTCCCGCGTGATGCGCAGCCGGATCTCCTGCCTGCGCCGCATTCGCCTCGTCTGGTGCGACAACCGCAACGCCAACGCCACCACCGCGAGCACCTGCGTGCCCAGCCCGCCCATCAACACGATCACCGTGGGGTCCATGGGAAGTAGGGGCGCCGCAACGACGCGGCGTGAACTTCCCCGGCCTGGGTTCACTCGATCGCACTAGTGCAGGGGCTTGTCGCCGTCCTTGCGGAACTGCGACGCGAACACGGCGGCCTGCGTGCGGCGTTGCATGCCGAGCTTCGCCAGCAGGTGCGAGACGTAGTTCTTGACGGTCTTCTCGGCGAGGAACATGCGCTCGGCGATCTGCCGGTTGGTCAGGCCCTCGCCGATCAGGTCGAGCACCGTGCGCTCCTGCTCGCTGAGCACGCGCAGCGGGTCGCCCTCCTCGCGCTCGCGGCGGATCCGGTTGAGCAGCGCGGAGGTCGTACGGGCGTCCAGAAGGGACTGTCCTGCCGCGACGGTGCGGACGGCGTTGACCAGGTCCGCGCCGAGGATCTGCTTCAGCACGAAGCCGGAGGCGCCTGCCATGATCGCGTCGAACAGGGCCTCGTCGTCCGCGAAGCTCGTCAGCATCAGGCACTGCAGGCCGGGGATGCGGCTGCGCAGGTCACGGCACAGCTCGATGCCGTTGCCGTCGGGGAGCCTGATGTCGAGCACCGCCACGTCGGCCTGCGCGCCCGGCACCTTGGCCAGGGCCTCCGCCACCGATGCGGCGTCACCGACCACCTCGAGATCGGACTCCTCGCCGAGCAGGTCCGCTATGCCGCGGCGGACGATCTCGTGGTCGTCGACGAGGAAAACACGCGTCGCCATGAAGGCCACGGTAGCCCAAAGACTCTGACACGAAGGGCCTAAAGGCACGCGGCGCACTACGACGATCGGGCCTACTTTTGGGATCATGAGCGGACTTCCCGTTGTCGTCGGAGTCGACGGTTCCTCTTCCGCGCTCGCCGCGGTGGCGTGGGCTGCGAGGGCGTGCGCGCTGCACGGTGCGCCGTTGCGGCTGGTGCACGCCTACACGTTGCCGACGCGCGGGTATCCGGAGGTCATCTCATCAGCGAGTGACCTGCGGTCGGCCATGTACGACCAAGGGCGGATGTGGCTCTCTCAGGCCGTTGCCGTCGCACGGGCCGAGGCGCCTGATGTGCCCGTGGAGCACGACCTGCGGATGGAACATCCCACGCCCGTGTTGCTCGCGGAGTCTGCACGCGCACGAGAGGTGGTGGTGGGGTCGCACGGGCTGGGCGGGTTCACCGGAGCGTTGGTCGGCTCAACGGCTGTGGCGCTGTCGATTCACGGTGAGTGTCCCGTGGTGGTGGTCCGCGGAAACCAACGGCAAGGGCCCGTGGTGGTGGGCGTCGACCTCTCGCCCGAATCGGACCCGGCCATCGGCTTCGGGTTCGAGGAGGCGGCGGCGTCCGGCACGCCGTTGGTCGCGGCGATGGCGCACGACGACGAGCAGTCGCCGGCCCTGAACACGCGAATGTCCGGGTGGCTGGAGAAGTACCCGGACGTCGCGGTGGAACTGGTGGTGGGGGAGCGGCCGATCCCGTTGCTGCTGGAGCTCGGGCAACGGGCCGGGCTGCTCGTGGTCGGGTCGCGGGGGCGTGGCGGATTCGCCGGGATGCTGCTCGGGTCTACCTCGCAGGCCCTGATCTACCACGCCCCGTGCCCGGTGGCCGTCGTCAGGCCTGCTTGATCGCGGAGATCTCGAACTCGAGCACGATCTTCTCGCCGACCAGGACGCCGCCGGTCTCGAGAGGGGCGTTCCAGGTCACGCCGTAGTCCTTGCGGTTGATCGTGTGCGAGCCCTCGAAGCCGACGCGGGTCTGGTTGTACGGGTCGACGGCCACGCCCTCGAAGGCGAACGGGATGGTGATGTTCTTCGTGACACCCTTGATGGTGAGGTCACCCGAGATCTCGAAGTTGTCCTCGTCGACCTGCTTCGCGGAGGTCGAGACGAACGTGATCTCCGGGTGGTTCTCGGCGTCGAGGAAGTCGTTGGTGGCCAGGTGGCCGTCGCGCTGCGCGTTGCGGGTGTCGATGCTCGCGACCTTGAGACTCACCGAGGCGGTGGTGTTCTCCGGCTTGTCACCGTCGATGGAGATCTTGCCGTCGAACTCGTTGAACGCACCACGAACCTTGGTGACCATCGCGTGGCGCGCGACGAAGCCGATGCGGGAGTGCGAGGCGTCGATGACGTAGTCGCCGGTCAGTTCGGAGAGGTTGGTGGCGGTGGTCATGGTGTCAAGTCCTTCGGTTGCTCGATTTGGTTGAAGCGTCACTCACCCTGCCGGAACGTGGGTGATGTGTCAACTATTCCCGTATGCTGAAGCGGTGACACGATGGTTGGATCCTGAGCAGCAGCGGGCGTGGCGTGCCTACGTCCGCATGCAGGGGGAGCTCAATGCGCATCTGAGCAGGCGAATGTCGGTTGATTCGGACATCTCGATGGCTGACTTCGCCGTGCTGGTGCAGCTCACCGACACGCCTGATGAACGCGTGCGCGTGTTGGAGCTTGCACGGTCCTTGCACTGGGAGAAGAGCCGCATCTCACATCACGTCGCACGGATGGAGAAGCGCGGCCTGGTGCGCAGGGAGAACTGCAGCAGCGACGGGCGCGGGTCGTTCGTCGTGCTGACGGACCAGGGCCGGTCCGCGATCGAGGAGGCGGCGCCGGCGCACGCCGAGACGGTGCACGAGCTGGTGTTCGACCTGCTCACCGACGCCGAGGTCGAGGCGCTGGGGTCGATCTCCGAGAAGATCTTCACCCGCCTAACGACAGGAGAATGTGCGGCGGTAGTCGCTCGGTGCGATGCCGACGACGCGATGGAAGTGGTGCCGGAGGAGGGCGGCTGTCCCGAAGCCTGATCTGGTCGCGACCGTGTCGACGTCCAGGTCGGTCTCTTCGAGCAACCTGCGCGCGTGCAGTACCCGCTGGAGTGACAGCCACTTGTTCGGGGTGGTGCCGGTCTCCGCGGCGAACCTGCGCGCGAAAGTCCGTTCGGACATGACGGCGAGCTTCGCCATCGTCGCCACCGTGTGGTTGTCCGCGATCGTGTCGAGCACCTGCTCCAGCACCGGTTCGAGGCTGTCCGAGCTGCACTCCGGGATCGGGAGCTCCACGAACTGCCGCTGACCGCCGTCGCGCTGCGGGGCCACGACCATCCGGCGCGCGATCGTGTTGGCGATCTTGGTGCCGAGTTCGCGCCGGACCAGGTGCAGGCAGGCGTCGATGCCCGCCGCCGTGCCGGCGCTGGTGATGATGTTCCCGTCGTCCACGAACAGCACGCTGGCGTCGAGCCGCGCCTTCGGGAACCGCGCCTGGAACTGCCCGGCCTCACGCCAGTGCGTCGTGCAGTTCCGGTCGTCGAGCAGACCGGCCGCGCCGAGGATGAACGCCCCGCTGCACACGCTGAGCAGCGTCGCGTCGGTCTCGCGGAGCGCCTTGACCAGCTTCTCCGGGTACTCGTCGCGGACGCGCGCGGCGGGCAGTGCGACGAGGTCGACGCTCTGCAGCGCGTCGAACCCGTGCTCCGGCGTGATGCTCACGCCGCGGATGCTCGTCGGCACCGGCTGGTTCGGGATCTCCCCGCACACCCGGAAGTCGACCAGCGGCACGCCCTCCTCGGTCCGGTCGATGCCGAACACCTCGCAGAGCAGGCCGAACTCGAACGGCGCGACGCCGTCGATGAGAGGAACCGCCACCGATCGAAGCATGGCAGGATATTAGCGCGCAGCGTCAGATCTGCCACTGTTGGCGGGATATTGCTGACCGCAAACTTACTGACATGACTCTTGCAGCGATCGTCCTCGCAGTAGCCGCCCTCTCCGTCTGGCTCGACCGGCACCGCGACCGCACCGCCGGTCTGGCAGGCTCGACCGACGTCAACGACCGCGACCGCGTCCGCGTGCACGACGAACTCCGGTATCTCACCTGATCCCGGGGTGCGCGATCGTCGGCCGGGGTCCCGTGTAGCGGGCGACCGGACGGATGATCTTCGTGTCCTCGGACTGCTCGAGCGCGTTGGCACACCATCCGACCACCCGGCTGCACGCGAACGTCGGCGTGAACATCTCGCGCGGGATGCCGCACTGCTCCATCAGCACGCCGGCGTAGAACTCCACGTTCGCGTACAGCTGCCGGCCGGGCTTGAGCTCGGCCAGCAGCTCCGTGACCCTGCGCTCGACGGTGACCGCGAACTCGGTGAGACGGGTCGGCTGTTCCTGGGCGATCCCCTTGAGCAGGCGCGCCCGCGGGTCCTCCGTCTTGTAGACGGCGTGCCCGAAACCCATGATCCGGTCGCCCTGTTCGATGCGCTCCCGCACCCAGGCGTCGATGTTGTCCGGCGTCCCGATGAGGTCGAGCGCCTCCAGCGCCCGGTCCGGCGCGCCACCGTGCAGCGGACCCGAGAACGTGCCGATAGCCGCGGTCACCGCGGACACGACGTCCGCTCCCGCGCTCGCGACCACGCGTGCGGTGAACGTCGAGGCGTTGAAACCGTGGTCGATCGTGGCGATCAGGTACTGCTCGACGGCACGGCTCGCCCACGTTGACGGCTCCTGTCCAGTCAACATGTACAACCAGTTCGCCGACGTGGACAGATCAACCCTGGGGTTGACGGGATCAAGTCCGAGCTTGAGCCGGTGCAGCGCCGCCAGGATCGTCGGCGTCATCGCGCTGACCTTGAGCGCGTCCGCCTTCCGCTGGCTCATCGGCGCGTCCCACATCGGCTGCGACGGCAGCATCGAGAGCGCGGTCCGCAGCCCGGCCAGCGCCGTGCAGCCCGACCGCGCGATCGCGGGCAGCACCTCGCTGACGGTCGCCGGCAGCGCTCGCAACGCGGCGGTCTGCGCGGCGAAGAGAGCGGCTTCGTCCCGGTCCGGCAGCCGGCCCTCGGCGAAGAGGAACCACACGTCCTCGAACGACCGGGTCCTGGCCAGTTCGATCGCGTCGTGCTCGCGGTAGTGGTAGTAGCCCGCGGCACCGTTCACGTCCCCGATCAGGGTCGTGGTGACGACGACGTCTTTAAGCCCTTTGGGTGCATCAATCAACATGGATGAAAGGCTCCGTCAACATGTCTTGTACAGTCAACGTTGATGGAATCAATGTTGACGACGAATCAAGCAGCCCGCCGACTCGGCGTGAAACCGGCGACGGTCTACTCGTACGTCAGCCGCAAACTCCTGACCAGCAATAAGGTCAACCGCCAGAGCATGTTCGACGTCGCCGAGGTCGAAGCCCTGGCGCAACGCACCGGTGCCCGCGGCGCAGTGGCCGCTGTGACGGATCGCATCCGCACCCGCATCTCCTTGCTGGAGAAGGACAGCCTCCACTACCGGGGCCGCTCCGTCCCCGAACTTGCGAGCACCAAGCGCTTCGAGGACGTCGCGCACTGGCTGTGGACGGGAGTCGACTCGGAGGGCGTGCAGTTCCCCGAGGGCCAGGAGATCTGGATGGCCCTCCCGGAGAGCGCCACCCTGACCGACCGGATCCGGGTGGCCGTGGTCCTCGCGAGCGCGGGCGACCCGCTGAGGTTCGACCTCGACCGGGCCATCACCACGGCCATGGCCCTGATCGCCGACGTCGTCGAGTCCCTGCCGCTGCTGGGCAGGCCCGCGGGCACCGACATCGCCGACCGGCTCTGGGCCCGCCTCTCCCCGGAACCCCCGCGGACCGACCTGCTCAACGCCGCCCTGATCCTCCTGGCGGACCACGACCTGGCCATCTCGACCATGGCCGCCCGAGTCGCCGCGTCAGCTCACGCCCACCCGTACGCCGTCGTCTCCGCGGGCCTGGGCGCGATGGAGGGCCAGCGGCACGGCGCCGCCGCGACGATCGCGCACCGCTTCCTCACCCGGGCCGCGGCCGACCCGATGGGCACCGTCGCGGAGCACCTGCGGGCGGGCCAGCCGATCCCCGGCTTCGGGCACCGCATCTACCAGTCCCGCGACCCGCGCGCCGACCACTTCCTCGCGATGCTGCGCGGCCACGGCGACCTGGTGGCGGACAAGGTGATCGCCACCCAGCCCAAGACGTTCCCGAACATGGACCTGGCGCTGGCGCAGTTCGGGCTGACGTTCTCGATGCCGCCGACGGCGGGGGAGGCCATCTTCTCGATCGCGCGGATCGCGGGATGGATCGCGCACGCGATGGAGGAGTACAAGGAGCCGGGCCTGCGGTTCCGGACGATGGGTGTCTACACGGGCGACAGGCCGTAGCCGGTCGCGTGATCGGTGCTGCCGGCGACCGCGTCGGCCACCGGCACATCCCTGCCGTGCGTTGCCCGGGTCCGCCCTCCTGACTGCTGGCGTGATCGCGCCCGGAAGCGGACCATCGAAACCATGAGATTGTCCGCAGTGGACAACCTGAAGGTGATCCTGGTGGCGTGGGTCATCGGCGGCCACGCGCTGCTGGGCTACGCCGCGATCGGCGGCTGGCCGTACGACGAGGTCAACGAGGTCACGTTCCACCCCGGTGTCGAGACGGTGCTGGCGGCGTTGGTCGGGCCGTCCGGCCTGTTCTTCATGGGCACCTTCTACTTCATGGCCGGGATCTTCACGCCGGACTCGATCGAGCGCAAAGGCCGGCGGCGGTTCATCGCCGACCGGCTCGTCCGGCTCGGCACGCCCTGGGTGGTCAGCGCCGTCGTCGTCTGGCCGACGTTCGTGTGGATCGCCTACAACGGGGCCGGCCGGGACGTCTCGTGGTGGCAGGCGTTCACGGACCGGCGGCCGTTCCTGGACAGCGGGTCGCTGTGGTTCGTCGGCGTTCTGCTGATCTTCAGCATCGCGATCGCGCTGGCGCCACCCGTCAAGGAACGCGCCATCACACCGCGGACCGTGGTGGGCATGGCGATGATGGTCGCCGGCACGACGTTCCTGACGCGGCTGGTGTTCCCGGCGCGCAGCGGGCAGGTCGGGGACCTGCACCTGTGGTGGTGGCCGCAGTGTCTCGGGATGTTGCTGCTCGGGGCGATCGGCGGGCGCAAGCTCGCGGAACGGGTGCCGGACGAGATCTACCGCATGACCCGCAACGTCGTCATCGGCACGATCGCCGTGCTGCCCGTGGCGGCGGCGCTCATGGGAGTGCTGGACCTGGCCGAGAATGCGGAACCGTTCCTCGGCGGCTGGCGGTGGCAGGCCGCCGCCCTCGCGGTCGTCGAGGGAGTCCTCGTGGTGGCGGGGAGTCTGTGGCTCGTCGGGCTGGCGCAGCGGAGGCTGACGCGCCAGGGGCCCTTCGCGGAGGGGCTGGCGCGGTCCGCCTACGTCGCGTTCGTCGTGCAGGGGCCGATCCTGCTCGCGCTCGCGACCGGCCTGCGCCCACTGGACCTTCCCGCGGAGGTGAAGGCACCGCTGGTGGGTGCGGGGGCGATCGCGTTGTCCTTCTGGATCGGCTGGTACGTCACTTCACGCCGAGGCGCTTCAGCACGCTCGTCGTGATGCCTGCGGCGTCCAGACCGTGCGCGCGCAGGATGCGTGCTCGGGAGTCGTGCGGCAGGAAGCGCGGCGGCAGGGCGAAGGTCGCCACGCAGGTCGGGGAACCGGTCAGGGCCTGGCCCAGACGTGCGCCGAGGGCTCCGGTGGACGTCGTGTCCTCCACGGCGAGGACCAGGCGGTGCCGGCCGCTGTACTTGACGAGGTGCGGGTCCAGGGGAGCCGTCCAGCGCGGGTCCACGACGTTGACGCGGACGTCGTGCGAGGCGAGTTCCTCCGCCGCCGCCAGGCAGGGGCCGGCCAGCGGGCCCACCGAGACCAGGAGCACCTCGGCGTCCGGGACCTCGCGCAGGACGTCGAAGTGGCTCACGCGGCGCATCGCGGGCACGTCCGGGCCGATGGCGGCCTTCGGGTAGCGCACCACCGTGGGACCGTCCGAGACCTCGACGGCCTCGCGCAGCAGGGCCGCCAGCGAAGCCGGATCGCGTGGGGCGGCCAACCTCAGGCCGGGGACCACGGGCAGCACCGAGGCGTCCCACATGCCGTGGTGCGACGCGCCGTCCGGGCCGGTCACGCCGGCTCGGTCCAGCACGAACGTCACCGGGAGCCGGTGCAGGGCCACGTCCATCAGCAGCTGGTCGAAGGCGCGGGACAGGAACGTCGCGTAGACGGCGACGACCGGGTGCAGGCCGCCCATCGCCATGCCCGCGGCGGACGTCACGGCGTGCTGCTCGGCGATGCCGACGTCGAAGACGCGCGCCGGGAAGCGCTCGGAGAAGGGCCGCAGCCCCACCGGTTCCAGCATCGCGGCGGTCAGGCAGACGACGTCCGGGCGGTCCGCGCCGATGGACACGATCTCGTCGGAGAACGCGTCGGTCCACGTCCGCCCGCCGGCGGCACCGGACGCGCCGACGGCGTGCAAGCGGTCGGCCTCGTCGGTCTCGGCGGCGGTGTACCCCTTGCCCTTCACGGTCTTGCAGTGCACGACGACCGGACGGCCGAGCGCTTTGGCCTCCCACAGGGCGTTCTCGACCGCGTGCACGTCGTGGCCGTCGACCTCGCCGATGTACGCGAGACCCAGCGCCTCGAACAGCCCGCGAGCGGAGCCGTTCAGCAACGACGCGGCGAAGCCGCCCGCCGTCGGGTCGTAGGAGCGGCCGTTGTCGTTGAGCAGCACCACGACCGGGCGCGACGAGCCGCCGATGTTGTTCAGCGCCTCCCAGCACATCCCGCCGGTCAGCGCGCCGTCACCGACGATGGCGACGACCCGGCGGTCGGCGCCGCCGAGTTCGAACGCCTTGGCCAGACCGTCCGCATAGGACAGTGCGGTGGAGGCGTGTGAGTTCTCGATGACGTCGTGCGCCGACTCGGCCGCGGACGGGTAGCCGGACATGCCGCCGGCCTGCCGCAACGAGTCGAAGTCCGAGCAACGGCCGGTCAGCATCTTGTGCACGTACGACTGGTGACCGGTGTCGAACAGCACCACGTCGACCGGGGAGTCGAAGACCCGGTGCACCCCGATCGTCAGCTCGACGGCACCCAGGTTCGGGCCGAGGTGGCCGCCGGTCCGGTGCACCTTGGAGATCAGGAACGACCGGATCTCCGCGGCCAGCGAGTCGAGTTCGGAGGACGAGAGCGCCCGGACGTCCGCGGGCGAGGTGATGTCAGCCAGCACGGCGCACCGCCAGCGGGAGGGTGAAGGCGATCGTCTCCGTCGCGGTCGTGTGCGTCGACACCGAGACGGTGCCCAGCGCCTCCAGGGCCGCCACGACCTCGTCCACCAGCTCGGGAGGCGCCGACGCGCCCGCGGACAGGCCCACCGAGGTCACTCCGTCCAACCACGCCGGATCGATCTCCGAGGCGTCGTCGATCAGGTGGGCGGGCGTGCCGCCGCGTGCCGCGAGCTCGACCATCCGCACCGAGTTGGACGAGTTCTTCGACCCCACCACCAGCACCAGGTCCGACCGCGCGGCGACCTCGCGGATGGCGATCTGCCGATTCGTGGTGGCGTAGCAGATGTCGTCGGAACCGGGCCCGCGCACCTGCGGGAACTTCCGCTCCAGCGCCTCGATGACCTCGGCCGTCTCGTCGACGGCCAGCGTCGTCTGCGTCAGGTAGGACACCGGGCCGGTGATCTCCAGCGCCTCGACGTCCGCCGCGGTCTCCACCAGCACCATCTGGCCGGGCGCCTCGCCCAGCGTGCCCTCGACCTCCTCGTGCCCGGCGTGCCCGATCAGCACGATGGTGTCGCCGCGTTCGGCGAAGCGCCGTGCCTCGGCGTGCACCTTCGTCACCAGGGGGCACGTCGCGTCGAGCACGTCCAACGACCGTGCCTGGGCCTCCGCGCGCACGGCGGGGGAGACGCCGTGCGCGGAGAAGACCGCCGTGGCACCGAAAGGCACCTCGGACAGCTCCTCCACGAACACGGCGCCCCGGGCTTCCAGCGCGCGCACGACGTGGACGTTGTGCACGATCTGCTTGCGCACGTAGATGGGGCCGCCGCGTTGGTCGAGCAGTCGTTCCACGATCTCGATGGCACGCTCCACCCCGGCGCAGAACGACCGGGGTGAGGCGAGCAGCACCGAGCGCGGCGGATGTTCCGTCATCGAGCGCCTTCCCAAAGGTGATTCAGTGATCTCGGTGGGTGACGAGCTGGGCGAGCGTGCCGAGTTCCACTGCTGCACGCGCGGTCGGTGAGGCCTCGCCGAGATGAACCAGCGCCTGGGTGTGGAGTTCGTCGGCCTGCGTCTGGCTCCAGGCACGTCCACCCGCCTCGTCGACCAGATGTGCGGCCCGCGCAAGCGTTTCCGCGTTCATCTCCTGCGATCCGAAGTACAACGACGCCAGCTCGGCGGAGGCGGGGACCCCGGCGGTCAGGGCACGCACGACGGGCAGCGACTTCTTGCGGTTCACCAGGTCCGAGTGCCCGGCCTTGCCCGTCACCGCCGGGTCGCCCCAGATGCCGAGCAGGTCGTCCACGTGCTGGAACGCGAGGCCCAGTTCGGTTCCGTACCCGCGCATCGCCTCGACCTGTGCGTCGGACCCGCCGCCGTACAGCGCGCCCAAGGCCGTGGAAGCGCCCAGCAGCGCACCCGTCTTGCCGCGTGCCATCCGCTCGACCTCGAACACCTCGACGTCGGACCGGGTCTCGAAGTCCAGGTCGTAGGCCTGCCCTTCGAGCAACGCCACGGTGGCGTCACCCAGCGTCCGGATCGCCTCCATCGCACGTGGATGTCCTGATCCCGCGAGGACGTCCACGGCGAGGGCCTGCAGCGCGTCACCGGCCAGGATCGCCGAGTTGACGCCGAACACGGTCCACGCCGTCGCCCGGTGGCGCCGGGTCGTGTCGCGGTCCATCACGTCGTCGTGCAGCAGCGAGAAGTTGTGGATCAGCTCCACCGCGACCGCCGCCGGTACCGCGTCGGCGGCGGTGCCGCCGACGGCCTCGGCCGCCAGCAGCACCAGCGCGGGACGGATCGCCTTGCCGCCGTTCTCCAGCACCGGGTTGCCGTACTCGTCGCGCCACCCGTGGTGGTACTCCGCGATCGTGCGCATCGACGGCGGCAGCTGGTCGACTGCCTTGCGCAGAGCCGGGAGCACGAAGCTCCGGCTCCACGCGAGCACCTCGCCGGACGGTCGCCCGGCGGCGAGAGGTTCGGTCATCTCGGCTGTCATCTCTAGAGACCGATCTCCACGTTCTCCAGCACGCCCAGCGCGTCCGGCACCAGCACCGCGGCCGAGTAGTACGTCGACACGAGGTACTTGAGCATCGCGTGCTCGTCGATGCCCATGAACCGCACGTTCAGGCCGGGCTCGTACTCGTCCGGGAGGCCGGTCTGGCGCAGGCCGACGACGCCCTGCTTCTCCTCGCCGAGCCGCATCGCGATGATCGACGTGGTGCCGTTCTTGTTGACCGGGATCTTGTCGCAAGGCGCGATCGGGACGCCGCGCCACGACTGCAGCTGCTTGCCCTCGACCTCGACGGTCGGCACGTACAGGCCGCGGTTGTTGAGCTGCCGGCCGAACGCCGCGATCGCCTTGGGGTGGGCCAGGATCAGCCTGGTGTTGCGGCGCCGCGAGATCAGCTCGTCCATGTCGTCCGGCGTCACCGGGCCGGAGGAGGTGCTGACCCGCTGCTTGAGGTCGGCGTTGGCGAGCAGGCCGAACTCCTTGTTGTTGATGAGCTCGGACTCCTGCCGCTCGCGCAGGGCCTCGATGGTCAGCCGCAACTGGTGCTCGACCTGGTCCATCGGCTGGCTGTAGAGGTCAGCCACACGCGTGTGGACGCGCACGATCGTCTGCGCCACCGAGAGCTCGTACTCGCGGGGCCGCAGCTCGTAGTCGACGAACGTGCCGGGCAGCGTCGGCTCGCCGTCGTGGCCGGACGAGATGTCGATCTCGGCCTCGCCGTGCTTGTTCGACGCGCTCGTCGGGTTCGCCAGCTGCTGCGCGATGTGCTCGCGCAACGGTTCGATCTGACCGTTGAGCTGCGCGAAGGCGGCCCGCGTCAGCACCACGGCCGTCGTCGGCGTCAGCGCACGCGCGGTGAAGCTCCAGTTCTTGTCGGAACCGGACAGCACCGGCTCGTCGCCGAGGTACTCGCCGTCCGCGATCGTGCCCAGCGCCACGTCGTCGCCGTACTCGCCGAGCCCGGTCTTGGTGACCTTGCCGTGCGCGATGACGATGATCTCGTCGACGGACTCGCCGCGGTGCGCGATCACCTCACCCGGCAGGTACTCGCGCTGCTCGAAGCGGTTCGCGACGGCGGTCAGCGCCGCCTCGTCGTCGAACCCGCGCAGCAGCACGAACTCCGCCAGCTCCTGCGGCACGATCCGCACCTCGGAACCCACGGAGGTGAAGGTGACCCGGCCGTCGCCGATCGCGAAGGTGAGCCGGCGGTTGACGCGGAACGCACCACCCTTGGCCTCGACCCAGGGCAGCATGCGCAGCAGCCACCGGGGTGAGATCCCCTGCATCTGCGGTGCGGACTTGGTGGTCGACGAGAGGTTGCGGGCGGCCTTCGTCGAAAGGCTCAGCTGCCCGCCCTCGACCCCAAGGCCCGGATCGGTAACAGTCACTGGAAGTCCTGCCAATCTGTTGGTGCTGAGATGGAACTAGCGAACGAGCACTGCGGTTTGACGAAGAGCGACTGCGTGCCGAGGCCTGATGGGGCGTGGAACGACTTCCGGGTGGGAACCGGGGAGAAGCCATATCTGCCGGTGCGCTGCGTCCACAGCAGCTCCCCGGCCAGCCAGGACTTCAGGGCCTCGACGTACCGGTGCAGCCCGGCCTTGGCCTCCGCGTCGAGGCCGTACTCGTCGGCGATGGACGGCAGCTCGCCGATGATCGCGCCGATCTGCCGCAGCCGGGCGGCGATCAGGTCGGCCACGACCGAGACGGCCTGCTGGAGGTCGCAGTCGAAGAACTGCCGCACGGCGAGCACCGCGCTGGTCGTGCTGCCGCCGGTGGCGTAGGAGTGGTCGAAGCCGACGATCTCCTGGCGCAGCGCGGGAACGTCGCCGAACGAGTCGACGAGCGCCCGCATCGTGCTGTTGCGCAACAACTCCGCCGGCAGCTCGGCACCGACGGACTTGCGCGCGAGCTTCGCGGACAGTTCCGCGGCGATCGACCGGCGCCGCATCTCCACGAGGTCGATCGGGTCGGGCACCCGGCCCTGTGCCGTGTTGTGGAGCTCCCACAGCAACGCGTCGAAGAACTCGGCCAGGTGCTCCCGGTCCTCGTCGTCCAGGGTGGACCGCGAGACCAGGTCGGCCAGGCCCCTCTCCGCCGGGTTCGGCGAGGGCGCCGAGCCGTTCAGCACCGACTTCAACGCCGCCACGAACGCCCTGCCGCCCGCGACGTTGCGCGGCCGGAGGAAGCCGTCCCGGAACGCGTCGCTCACGTAGAAGCCCCACGTGTGCCAGTCGTTGATGTGCTTGAGGTCGTCCAGGGAGGCTGTCGGGTGGGTCAGCGAGCCGAAGCCGCCGTAGTCCGCGGCGTCGTAGAACGCCTCGGTCCACGGCACGCCGCCGAGCATGCCCATGTCCCGCACCCACGTCCTGGTGTGCCGGCGGACGCGGTCGACGTGCGGTGAAAGCCTTGCGGAGAAGGGCATGTCGAACGAGGGGACCTCAACCACGGGACGCCCCCAGCCACGCCGCGGAGGTGCCCAGGCCGGTCGGCCCCCGCAGGACCGTGCGGAAGAACGCCGAGTTGCCGGCTCCTCCGTCGACCTTGGTGTAGCGGCCCGCGTGCAGGTGCCACTCGTGGCCGCCGGACTGCCAGTCCTGCAGGCCCTTCACGTACTTGAGCACGCGGGCCTGGTCCTCCGGGCTCAGGGCGTTCTCGGCGAACAGCTGCGGCAGCTCGGTGAAGACCGTGTTCTCGAACTGGTGCAGCCGTGAGGTCAGCAGGGTGTTCACCGCCTCGACGGCGGTCTGCGTGTCGTGGCCGAAGAACTTCTCGAACACGAGCACCCCGTTGGAGTTCTCGCCCTCCCGCAGCACTTCCCGCTCGTACGAGAAGATGTCGTTGCGCAGGTGGATCGCGTCGGAGAACGTGTCGGACAGGACCCGCAGCGGCCGGGTGCCCGCGACGGACGCGGGCACCTCGGCTGCCTCGGAGACCTCCACCAGGTTCGCCGACCACGGTGCGCCGCCGACCTTGCGGCGCATCTCGATGTACTCGATCGGGTTGGCGACCGTGCCGCTCTCGATGTTCTTGATCTCCCACATGCACTCGAGCAGCAGGTTGTGGGTGCTCGTGGTGAAGCGGCGCCGCCAGTCCTGCGACATCAGCGGAATGGTCCGCTGCCACAGGTCGACGAGACCGCGTTCGGTCGGGTTCTGAGGCTCCGGCCACGGGTCCGTGCCGTTGAGGGGCATGAACGCCGGCAACCGGTCGAGATACGCCTTCGCCCCCGACACGTCCTTGCTCTGCTTGAACTCCGCGAAGAACTCGTCGTCGAAGTAGAAAACCCAGACGTACCAGTCCGTGATGAGGTCGAGGATCTCCGCGGGCGCGTCCGGATGGGTCCACGCGCACATGTGCCCGTAGTCGTCGCCCGCGAGGATCTCGTCGGTCCACACCCCGGTGCCGAGCATCCCCATGTCCCGCGCCCACTGCGTCGAGTGGGCGCGGGCGCGTTCGAGGTGCGGGTTCATCCGCGCCGGGTGAGGCACGTAGAACTCCGGCATGGTGAAGGAGGCCAAGACCTATCCCTCGCGGCCGAGCTCGACGTGCTCCAGCACACCGATCGCGTCCGGCACCATGATGGCGGCCGAGTAGTAGGCGCTGACCAGGTAGTTGATGATCGCCTGGTCGTTGATGCCCATGAACCGCACCGACAGGCCCGGCTGGTACTCGTCCGGGATGCCGGTCTGGTGCAGGCCGATGACGCCCTGGTTCTGCTCGCCGGTGCGGATCAGCATCACCGACGACGTGCGGGTGTCGGAGACCGGGATCTTGTTGCACGGCAGCACGGGGATGCCGCGCCAGGCCGGCACCTGCTGGCCGTTGAAGTCTATGTGCTGCGGGTAGAGGCCGCGCTTGTTGAGCTCACGGCCGAACGCGGCGATCGTGCGCGGGTGGGCCAGGAAGTATCCGGGGTCCTTCCACACGATCGACAGCAACTCGTCGAAGTCGTCCGGGGTGGGCGGGCCGGTGCGGGTGTGGATGCGCTGCTTGAGGTCCGCGTTGTGCAGCAGGCCGAACGACCTGTTGTTGACGATCTCGTGCTCCTGGCGTTCGCGCAGGGCCTCGATCGTGAGCCGCAACTGCTGCTCGACCTGGTCCATCGGGTTGTTGTAGAGGTCCGCGACCCGGCTGTGGACCTGCAGCACGGTCTGGGCGACGCTCAGCTCGTACTCGCGCGGCGTGAGCTCGTAGTCGACGAACGTGCCGGGCAGGACGGGCTCGCCCTCGTGACCGGACGCCATGCCGATCTCGGCCTCGCCGTACTCGTCCTGCGGCTTGTTGCGGCTGTTGAACGTCTGCTGGATGTGTGCGCGCAGGCCGCCCGCTTCCCCGTTGAGCGCCTGGAAGTCGTTCCACGACAGCGTGAGCACGGTGACCGGCGTGACCGCCTTGGCGGTGTACTCCCACTCGCCCTGCGGCCCCGCCAGCACGGTCTCGCCGAAGTACTGGCCGTCGGCCAGGTTGCCGAGCACGGTCTCGCCGCCGTACTCACCGGTGCCGACCTTGTCCACCTTGCCGTGCGCGATCAGCACGAGGGTGTCCTTCGGGCGGCCCTTCTCGACGATGACGTCGCCGATGCCGAACTCCTGCTGCGTGAAGCGGCCGGCGAGCGCGGCGAGGACCTCCTCGTCGTCGAAGCCCTTGAGCAGCGCCAGTTCGGTGAGCTCCATCGGCACGACGCGGATCTCCGCGCCGATGTTCGTGAACGAGACGCGGCCGTCGCCCAGCGTGTAGGTGAGGCGCCGGTTGACGCGGTACGCACCACCGGAGGCCTGCACCCAGGGGAGCACCTTGAGCAGCCAGCGGGAAGTGATTCCCTGCATCTGCGGGACGGACTTGGTGGTAGTGGCCAGATTTCGTGCGGCGGCCGTGCCCAAACTCAGCTGCTGACGGCCCTCATTGAGGTCAGAATCCGTCACAGTCACAACCGGTACCCACCTATCTCAATGCGCTAATGGACCAAACCGTTAAGCCGGAATGGACGTTAGTTCGCACCGTTGATGGCTGTGAAGGGGCCAAAAAGGCGACATTCGGGTGGGTGGTTTGCTTCTGTTGATGCTACGGAGCGTACTACTTCTGTTCTACGAAACCGAGTTGTATCGGCAGGTGGGTGATCAGGACGCTATTCGAAAGAATGTGGAATAAGACACTCGTTTGGCCCAGTAGGATCACTCTTTTGTGTGCGCTGACCGGTGTTGTATGGATGTTATACGACACCACTTCGAGTGGGGAGAAATCCACTCGAAGTGGTGTGTATCAATTTGTACCAACGACTATTCGTGTCATTGCGTGTCGTGTGAGTCCAGGAACGATTCCAGCTGGGTCACGACGAATGTGTGGTCCTCCGCCTGGGGCAGGCCGGAGACGCCGACGGTGCCGACCGGACCGGTTCCGCGCAGGATGACGGGGAAGACGCCTCCGTGCGCCGCGTAGAGATCCGGGGCGAGGTGGGACTCCGCCTCGAACGACGACTCCTTCTCGCGGAACGTCGTGCCGACGTAGAACGAGCTGTGGCCGAACCGTTCGACGACCCGCGCCTTGCGCTCCAGCCACGTGTCGTTGTCCGGCGCGGTGCCGGGCAGCGAGGCGTGGAAGAGCCGGTGTCCGTTGCGCTGCACCGAGATCGCGATCGGCAGGCCCTGTTCGCGGGCGGCGTCGAGCAGGTGCAGGCCCAGTTCGATCGCGACGTCGTTGCCGAACCGGGTGAACTGCAGGCGCCGCTCCTGGGCGAGAAGCTCTTCGGAGTTCACAGCTCTACCACCTTGTTCTCGTGTGCGGAAAGGAAAGCGGCTTCGATGACCCGCAGCGCGTGCACGGCGCTCGCGGGGTCGACGGGGATCCGGCCGGCGCTCAGCTCGGCGTAGAAGTGCTGGTACGCGCCGGGCTCGACGGCGATCTCGGTGGTCTCACCGAGGATGCCGAGTCGTCCGGTGCGGTCCTCGTGTCCCCAGCCCGGATCGGTCGGGCGGCGGCCCGCGCCGAGCGCGTCCTCCTGCTCGTCCAGGCCGCTGATCTCGAACGCGCCCTCGCTGCCGAGCAGGCGGAAGCGTGGTCCGGTGTTCGCCGCGTGCGCGTTGGCCCACAGGTGGGAGCGCACACCGTTCTCGTGCGTCAGCGCCACGAACACGTCGTCGTCCACCTGTGCGCCGGGCCGCCGCCGGTCGAGTTCCGCGTAGACGCTCCTGACCGGGCCGAACAGCTGCAGCGCCTGGTCGACGAGGTGTGCGCCGAGGTCGTAGAGCAGGCCGCCCGCCTCCTCGGGGGCGCCGAGCTCGCGCCAGTTGTCCCAGATCTCCGGCACCCAGCGCTCGAAGCGGGACTCGAACCGCCGCACCTCGCCCAGTCGGCCGGCGATCTCGCGGACGGTGAGGAAGTCGCTGTCCCAGCGGCGGTTCTGGAAGACGGTGAGCGGCACTCGCGCGGTCTGCGCGGCGGCCACGAGCTCCTCGGCTTCGGCGGAGGTCGGCGCGAACGGCTTGTCGACGACGACCGCGACGCCCTTGGCGATGGCTCGCTTCGCGTACTCGACGTGCGTCCTGTTCGGCGTGGCCACGACGATCAGGTCGAGGTCCAGCTCGAACAGCTCGTCGGCGCTGACGATCTTCGCGTCCGGGTGCGCGGCACGGGCCTGTGCCTGCCGCTCCGGGTTCGCCGTGACGATCGCGACGAGGTCCATGCCCTCGGTGGAGGAGATCAGCGGGGCGTGGAAGACCCGCCCCGCGATGCCGTAGCCCAGAAGTCCGACTCGAGTCATGCTTCCGATTAAAGCAACGCTGTTGAATAATTGCGACCGTGGACCTCACCTCGCTGCGTTCGCACAACGACAGGGCAGTGCTCAGGCTCGTCCGTTCCGGGGCGCTGAGCAGGGCTTCCCTCGCCGCGGAAACCGGACTGACCCCGCAGGCGATCTCGAAGATCGTGGCGCGGCTCATGGCGGCCGGTCTGCTGGAGGAGACCGGTGCCGTCCGTGACGGCGGTCGCGGCAAGCCCCGCATGTCGTTGCGGCTCGTGCCCGGCGGGGCGTACGCGTACGGCGCCTACGTCGACCGCGACGAACTGCGGGTGGTGAGGCTGGACCTGACCGGCGAGGTGGTGTCGTCGCCGGTCGTGCCGCTGCCCCCGATGTTCACGCCCGGCGACGTGCTGGACGCCCTCGCGCCGTTGGCCGAGGCCGGGGAGGAGGTGCTGGGGCTCGGCATCGGCATCGCCGGTCCGCTGGAGCACCGCGACGGGGTGGTGTCGCCGAACGGGCTTCCGGGCTGGTCCTCGGTGCCGTTGAAGGCGCTGGCCGAGGAACGGCTCGGGCTGCCGGTCGTCGTGGACAAGGACACCAACGCCGCCGTGCTCGCCGAGGCGTGGCGAAGACCGCTGCGGGACGCGGCGCTCGTGTTCGTAGGCACCGGTCTGGGCGTGGGGCTGCTCCTCGGAGGAGAGGTGCATCGCGGCGCACGGTCGGGCGCGGGCGAGTTCGGGCACACGACGATCCAGCTCGACGGACCGCTGTGCGTCTGCGGACGGCGCGGGTGCGTCGAGGCGGTGCACGCGGCCAGCACGGGCGTGGAGGCGGCGCGGGTGCTCGCCGCCGCGGTGACGAACCTCGTGCAGCTGCTGGACCTCGACCAGATCGTCCTGAGTGGACGGAAGGTGCTGGAGTCGCCCGAGCTCTACCTGCGGGCGATGCCGGACGTGGACGTCAGCGTCACGTCGTACGGTCCCGACCTGGTGCCCGTGGGTGCTGGGCTGCTGGTTCTGGGCGAGTTGTTTTAGCATCAGGGTGTGGACGTCGAGCACGTCGTCGGCCTGCCGCACCCGCGGCTGCGGCCGTTCGTGACGCGGTACTCCGGGTATCGGATGCGCACCGAGCCCGGCGTCCACCGCGGCCTGCCGTCGCGCTCGCTGACCCTCGTGGTCACGATGGACGGCACGGTCGACCTGTCCGAGGGCCGCTTCGCCACGCTGTGCGGCGGGTTGCACGACGAGGCCGTGCTCATCACGCACGACGGGTTCCAGCACGGCGTCCAGTGCGACCTCACGCCGCTGGGGATGCGGGCGTTCTTCGGCATGCCGGCGGGTGAGCTGGCGGCGACCACGGTGGAGCTCGACTCGCTCGACGCTCCTGCCGCCGAGCTGCGTGAACGGCTGCGGGACGCGCCGACGTGGACGGATCGGTTCGCGCGCCTGGACGAGGTGCTCGGCAGGCTGGTCAGGCCGGTGCGGCAGCAGGTCGAGCTGGCGTGGGCGTGGCAGCGGCTCGCGGCGGGGGTGCCGGTGGCCGAGATCGCCGCCGAGGTCGGGTGGAGCCGGCAGCACCTGAGCGCGCGGTTCGCGGCCGAGTACGGGCTCACGCCCAAAGTCATGGGCCGGGTGATGCGGTTCGAGCGGGCGAACCGGATGCTGCGCGGCGAGCGGCGGCCCACGCTGACCGAGGTGGCCGCGGCCTGCGGCTACACCGACCAGGCGCACTTCAACCGCGACTGGCGCGCGTTGTGCGGGGCGACCCCGACCGAGTGGATCGCGGCCGAGCTTCCATTCGTACAAGGCAGCGAGCACGGTCAGGGCGCAGAGTTGCCGTCATGAGCACACCCACACCTACCTGCTGGCCCTGTCTGTCCTATCAGGATGCTCCCGCCGCCATCCGCTTTCTGGTGGAGGCGTTCGGGTTCTCCGAACATCTCGTCGTGCCTGGAGAGGCCGACGGCGAGGTCGTGCACTGCGAGATGGTCTGGCCCGAGGGCGGCGGGGTCATGCTGGGGTCCGCCGTGCGGTCGGTCGGCGAGGTCGAGGCGACCAAGGCCGGCGCCGGATCGATCTACGTGGTGACCGACCGGCCCGACGAGATCTACAAGCAGTCACTGGCCTGCGGGGCCACCGAGATCCGCGGCCTGCGCGACGAGGACTACGGTTCGCGCGGCTTCACGGTCGCCGACCCCGAGGGCAATCGCTGGAGCTTCGGCACGTATCGCGGAGCGTGAGGCAACCCGCACGCACCGTTTGGAGTCTTCCTGGGTGGAGAGGTTCACACCTAGGGGAGGACACGTGCGCTTGGCACGATGTTTGGTGATCACCGCTCTCGCCGCCGGGCTGCTCAGCCCGGCGACGACGGCACAGGCGGAACCGTCGAGAGCGCAGAGGACCTCGACCATCACGCTGATCAGCGGTGACAAGGTCGTCGTCACCGAGCGCGGGGAACTCGTCCGGGTCGAGGGGCGGCCCGGCGTGCAGTTCGCCCAGTACGTGCAGAACGACCATCAGTACGTGGTGCCGGCGGACGCCATCGACGCGGTGGGGCAGGATCGCGTCGACAAGCGCTTCTTCGACATCACCTCGTTGCACGCCTACGGGTACACCGACGACAAGATCGACCGGATTCCGTTGCTGAACAACGGTTTCCGCGCGGCGGGTGCGGTGCCCAAGAAGGACGCGGCCCAGCAGTGGACGGCGCGGCGCACGAGCGCGTTGCGCGCCGAGAAGCTGTGGCTCGACGGCAAGTCGCAGATCTCGCTGACCGAGAGCGTTCCGATGGTGGGCGCGCCGGCCGCGTGGCAGGCCGGGTTCGACGGCACCGGCGTCACGGTCGCCGTGCTCGACACCGGGTACGACCGGAACCACCCGGAACTCGCGGGCGTCGTCTCCGTGTCGAAGGACTTCACGCCGTCCGGCATCCAGGACGACATCGGCCACGGCACGCACGTCGCGGCCACGATCGCCGGTCGCGGCAGCCGGTACGTCGGCGTCGCCAAAGGTGCTTCCCTTGCCGTGGGCCGGGTCTGCGAGGCCTCGTACTGCTTCGACAGCGCGGTGATCGCCGGCATGGAGTGGGCGGCGCGTGAGGTCAGGGCCGAGGTCGTCAACATGTCGCTGGGCGGTGACCAGTCCGACGGCTCTGATCCGTTGTCCCGCAAGGTCGAGGAGCTCACCGCCGAGACCGGCGCGCTCTTCGTGGTCGCGGCGGGCAACTCGGGAACGTTCCGCAAGGTGTCCTCGCCGGCCGTGGCGGACTCGGCGCTGGCCGTGGCCAACCTGACCAAGCAGGGCGCGGTGGAGGAGATGTCGTCGCGCGGCCCGCGGCTCGGCGACCACGCGGTCAAGCCGGACATCGCGGCGCCGGGCACGGACATCGTGGCCGCCCGTGCCGAGAACACGCTGTGGGAACACGTCGTCGACGACCTGCACGCGCGGCTGACCGGCACGTCGATGGCCGCGCCGCACGTCGCGGGCGCGGCGGCGGTGCTGGCGCAACGCAACCCGTCCTGGACCGCGGCCGAGCTCAAGGCACACCTGATGGCGACGGTGAAACCGGTCGCGGACTCTCCGACGAGCGTCGGCACCGGCCTGCTCGACGTCGGCCGCGCGGTGACCCAGCAGGTGCGTGCCTCCACCGGAAGCCTGTCGTTCGGGCTGCTGGAATGGCCGCACACGAGGACGTTCACGAAGACGATCACCTACTCCAACGCGGCTGCTGATCCGGTTTCGCTGACGTTGCGGCACGACCTCGGCGCGGACTTCTCCGTGCCGTCGTCGGTGACCGTGCCGGCGCGGGGCAGCGTCGCGGTCGACGTCGTCCTGGACCCGCGCAAGGGCAACGGCACGTTCTTCGGGCACGTCAAGGCATCCGGGGCCGGCGTCGAACTGACGACCTCCGTCGGCGCGTACGTGCAGGAGGAACGGCACGCGCTGACGTTGTCGATGATCGGCCGCGACGGCAAGCCCGTCCCGGACGAGTTCGCCGTCGTGGTCAACATGACGACGAAGGAGGCGTCGGTGCTCAGCATCGGGCTGGACGGCACCGGCTCGGCGCGGCTGCCCGTCGCGGACTACGCGGTGCTGAGCCGCATCGACGAGCGGACGCCGAACTACGACTGGTTCGCGCCGATCGCCGCGACCGAGGTGGCCGGCCGCGTCTCGCTGGCGGCGGACGTGTCCGTGACGCTGGACGCCAGGCAGGGCAAGCAGATCGGCGTCGAACTGCCCGAGCGAGACTCGGTGGTCTGGTACCGCGACGCCCAGCTGCGCGTGCCGTTCGCGCCCGGCAAGATCAGCGGTGTCGCGAGCATCATCGACGGCAGGGTTCCGTTGTACGGCCTGTCGTTCGGCGCGCCGCTGCCCGAGCTGACCTACGACTCCGGGCTCAAGGGCGGGCAGCCGCTGGTCTCGGTCCCCGGCGGATTCCCGGTGCGGTACTACGAGAGCAGCAAGTACCTGCCGCCCGGCGAGCACCGGCTCGACGTGGCCGAACGCGGTTCCGACGTGCGCGGCAAGCTCGCTCTCGTCAGGACCGCCGGCGAGGACGTCTACCCGGTCGCGCAGGCGATGAAGGACGCCGGTGCCGTCGCGGTGCTGTGGGCGGGGCCGGTGCCGTTCGGGTACGAGGAGCAGACGGCGATCCCGGTGATCGCCGCGGCGGAGCACCACGTGGCCGTCACACCGGCGACGCTCACGTTGCGGGCCATCGCGGGTTCGCCGGTCTCGTACACGCTGTTCCTGCAGCACAAGGGCTCACTTCCGTTCGGTGTCAAGAAGTTCCGGCACTCGGAGCTCGCGCAGGTCAAGGCGCGCTACCACACGTCCGGCGGGGACGGCTCGGTCAACCAGCGGAACAACCCGGTCGTCAACGGCGCCATCGGCGTGACGCTGGACGAACGGCTCGCCGCTCCGGTGGAGCGCACCGAGTACTTCACCCCGGGCACCTGGTTCCAGGAGGGCTTCGACGGGCGCGCGTCCGGAGCCGGCGACGACCCGATGACGACCTCGTGGGCGCACGTGGACCCGGTGACCTTCCAGCCGGGCGGCAGGTACGAGCGCACGAACCTGCGTGCCGTCACCTCGCCCCGGCTCGGCGGCGCGTCGCTCGTGCCGTGGGCCGACGGCGGTGGCGTCGAACGGGCGGGTGATCTCATCACCACGCGGATCTCGCCGTTCGGCGGGTCCGGCTGGGTGGAGAACTGGCGGCAGACCGGAGGCGGCTACGTGGAGCTGTTCCGCGATGGGACGTCGCTGGGCTTCTCCGACGTGAGGCGGGGCTCGTTCCACGCTCCCGCCCGCGACGGCCGGTACGAGCTGGTGCTGGACGCGTCCCGCGACTCGCTCGCGTTGTCCACCAACGTGAAAACGTCGTGGGAGTTCTCAGCTTCCGCCGACGGCAAGCTGCCGTTGCTGGAGGTCGGCTACTCGGTGCCGCTCGACCTGCGCAACAGCTGGAAGGCAGGGGTGCCGATGCCGGTGAAGTTCACCGCGACGCGTCAGGCGGGGAAGGCGACCGTGCGTTCACTGCAGGCCTACGCGTCGTTCGACGACGGCGTGACCTGGGCTCCGGTGAAGTCGATCGTTCCTCCCGGCGGGAAGGCGGGCGGGTTCGTGTCGCTGCGCGTGGTGGCGGCCGACGCGGACGGCAACACGGTCGACCAGACGGTGCTGAGGGCCTACCGGCTGCGCTGACCGTTCCCTCCACTGAGTGATGTTGTTGTACTGGGCCGAACGGTCGTGCTTCTGTTACGTCTTAGGGCGTAACCGCGCGGCCGTTCGGTCGTTGTAACCCCCTGCGGCACCTGCCCCGCCGTGCGCGAGACGAACCAGGGACGCGGCGTCTCTGCGCCCAGGGCAGGTGCCGCCATTCTCGCTGGCCGGATCGGCGCGTCTGTGGTGGCATTCCCGGTCATGGGGACGTTCGAAGAGCTGGTGGCCGAGGGCGCGGCCGTGCCGCTGGAGGGCTGGGACTTCTCGTGGTTCGAGGGCCGGGCCACCGAGGAACGCCCACCGTGGGGCTACGCGTCCCAGATCGCCGCACGGCTGGGAGCGGTCTCATCGGCGCTCGACCTGCAGACCGGCGGGGGAGAGGTGACGGCGTCGGCTCCGGTGTTGCCGCCGCTGATGGCCGCCACCGAGTCGTGGCCACCCAACGCCCTGGTCGCCGCGAAGAACCTGCCGTTCGTGGTGCGGGCTCCGGACGACGGGCCGCTGCCGTTCCGCTCGTCGACGTTCGACCTGGTGATCTCGCGGCATCCCGTGGTGACGCCGTGGGGCGAGATCGCGCGGGTGCTGCGGTCTGGTGGGACCTACTTCTCGCAGCAGATCGGGGCCGGGACGAACCGGGAGCTGACCGACTTCATGATGGGGCCGCAGCCGGTGAGTCCGGCTCGGAGTACCGCGGCCGCTCGTGCTTCGGCCGAGGCTGCCGGGCTGGAAGTGGTGCGGCTGGAGTCTGTCGCGCTGCGGGTGGCGTTCTTCGACGTCGGTGCGGTGGTGCACTTCCTGCGCAAGGTGCTGTGGACCGTGCCGGGGTTCACCGTCGAGGGGTATCGGGACCGGCTTCTGGCCATGCACGAGCACATTCAGGAGCACGGGGAGTTCGTCTGCACGTCGAGGCGGTTCCTGGTCGAGGCCCGAAAGCCCTGACTCACCCGATGAGCCGCAGGGCGGTTTCCTCGGTGATCGGCACCAGTTCGCCGCGTTCGCGGCCGTCGAGCATGTCGCTCTGGATGTGGCTCAACTTCGAGGCATAGCTGGGGCCACCTGCGTACTGCTGCTCGTTGTGGTGGCCGCTCGGGGCGATCCACGTGCGGACCACCGACGTCGGTCCACCGGCGCACGACCCCGCCGGGGCGTCGAGTTCAGGGTGGAGGTCGGTCAGCAGGGCGTAGTAGTCGTAGCGCGGGCTCAAGCCGGTCCTCGTTCCGCTGGGGCCGACGCCCGGCTCGGCCGCGGCCAGTTCGGTCGTGGGAGCCCAGCCGGGTTCGGTGATGCGGACCTCGTCGTGCGTCTCCGAACATGACACAGCCCCCGCCGGGTCGTGGCGGGAGCTGTGTCATGTTCGAGGCCTAGCGGGGCTGGCGCTCGCGGCGGATCGTCACGCGCTTGCCCTTGATCGTCGCGTCGCGCAGCTGCTCGATCACGTCGTTCGCGGACGTGCCGGGCACCTCCACCAGCGAGAACCTGTCGGCGATCTCGATCGCGCCGATGTCGCGGCCCTTCAGGCCCGTCTCGCCGGTGATCGCGCCGACGATGTCCTGCGGGCGGATGCCGGACGAGCGACCGGCACCCAGGAACAGCCTGGTCATGCCCTCGGACGGGCCACGGCGCTCGCGGCGCGGGCCGGCCGGGACACCGTCGCGGCGCGGGCGGTCCTCGCGCGGGCGCACCTCGGGGATCTCCTCCTCGTCGGCGGCGGCACCCGAGGCCTCGTGCGCGAGCTTGACCGCGGCGAGCGCGATCTCCATGACGTCAAACTCGTCGGCCAGGGTCTCGACCACGACGCGGAACCGCGACAGGTCGTCCTCCAGCAGCGACTCGTGCAGCGACGAGCGGGTCAGCTCCAGCTGACGGGCGCGCAGGTCGGCGACCGTCGGCACCTTCTCGACCGGGATCTTGGTCTTGGTGACGCGCTCGATCGTCTTGAGCATCGAGTTCTCGCGCGGCTCGACCAGGGTGATCGCGACGCCCTCGCGGCCGGCGCGGCCCACGCGGCCGATGCGGTGCGTGTACGCCTCGGGCGCGGACGGCACGTTGTAGTTCACGACGTGCGTGAGCTGCTCGATGTCGAGGCCGCGGGCGGCGACGTCGGTGGCCACCAGCAGGTCGGCCGTGCCCGAACGCAGGCGCGACATGACGCGGTCGCGCTGCTCCTGGCTGATGCCGCCGTGCAGCGACTCGGCGCGGTAGCCTCGGCCGTTCAGCGTCTCGGTGAGCTGGTCGACCTCGTCGCGGGTGCGGCAGAAGACGACGGCGGCGGTCGGCGACTCGACGTCCAGCACGCGGCCGAGGGCGGCGGGCTTGTGCTCGCGGCGCACCAGGTACGCGGTCTGCCGGACGCGCGGGGCCTCGCCCGGCTCGGTCTTCTCGCGCTCGATCTGGATCAGCACCGGCTCGCGCAGGTGGCTCTTGGCCATGCGGTCGATGCGCGGCGGCATCGTGGCCGAGAACAGCACGGTCTGCCGTTCGGCGGGCGTCTCGCTGAGGATCGCGTCGATGTCCTCCGCGAAGCCCATGTCGAGCATCTCGTCGGCCTCGTCGAGCACGACGACCTGCAGGTCGCCCAGCTGCAACGTGCCGCGCTGGAGGTGGTCGATCGCGCGGCCCGGGGTGGCGACCACCACGTCGACGCCGCGGGACAGCTCACGGAGCTGGCGGCCGATCGGCTGGCCGCCGTAGATGGGGAGCACGCGGGCGCCCATGTGGCGGCCGTAGCGGTGGACCGCCTCCGACACCTGCACGGCCAGCTCACGGGTGGGCGCGAGGACGAGTGCCAGCGGCTTCTCGCCCTTGCCGATCCTGTCGGCGATGCGCTCGAGCAGCGGCAGCGCGAACGCCGCCGTCTTGCCCGTGCCCGTGGCCGCCTGGCCCAGCAGGTCGTTGCCCGCGAGCAACGGCGGGATCGCTTCACTCTGGATCGGCGTCGGCTCCTCGTAGCCCAGAGCGTTGAGGGCGTTGAGGAGGTCGGGCCGCAGCCCCAGGTCGGCGAAACCGTTGTCGGCGGAACCGTTGTCGGCGGTGGTCATGGGGAGTATCTTCCCCCACCGCCTCACACCGCACTCACTCAGACCAGGTCAAGACGCCTCTTACGGGCTCACCCGCACGTCCGCGCTGCTCATCACGCCGTTCACCGTGACCGTGATCTTGACCTGACCAGGCCTTATGCCCGTGAGGACGCCGGTGTCCGGTTCGAGCCAGGCGACGTGCCACGGCCTGATCCCGGCCTTGGCGCCCACGTGCAGCCCACGTGACCCTTCCCACACCACGCCCATCGGATAACGCACCTGCACGGACCGGGGTCCCTGTTTCACCGTCGCCGCAACTGTTTCCACGGCCCCGGTGGGCAGGGTGGACGGAGCGTGCAGCTGAAGTGCGTCCACGTGCGGCCGGATCTCGGCTTTGACGCCGTGCTCGCCGACCCCGACCAGCGTCCGGCCGGTGAACCCGCCCGGTTCCGCGGGTGCCTTGCCGGAGTTGCCGTTGATCACATGTGGGACCCCGTCCACAGTGGACGCGAAGAACCCGCCGACGTGCCCGCCGACGAACGCCGTGGGTTTGTCGCGTTCGGACAGCAGTCGCTCGAAGTAGGACGCTTCCAGCCGGTCGGCGAGCTGGCTCGTGCGCGCGGGCGTCGGGTCGCGCGGCGGGTGGTGCATCAGCACGACGGCTTGGCCTTCGGCGGTGTGCAACGCGTTCCGGAGCATCTCCATCTGCTCGAAGCCGCCGCCCCTGATCGTGCCGGTCGAGGAGTCGAGCAGCACGAACCTGGTGCCCCTGTGGTCGAACGTGCGGCTGGTGACGCCGAACTCGCGGCGGAAGTTCTCGATCGTGCCCGGGCCCATGATCTCGTGGTTGCCGGGCACGTAGTACCAGGGGAAGTCGCCGAGCTCCTCGGTCAGCACCCGGCGGGCGAGCGCCAGGTCCTCCGGTGACGCCTCGTCCACGAGGTCGCCGTTGACCACGACGAACTCGGCGCCGGACGCCCTGATCTCCCGGAGGGTGCGGCGGGCGGACCTGACCAGGTCGCTGTCCGGGGCACGCGCCACGAACTGGGCGTCGGACATGACCGCGAACGTCCAGCCCCGCGCCGGGCCGACCACCTCCTCGCGCACGTCCGGGGCGGGCGGCAGGGTGACCGCCGGCGGCACTCTCGCGACGACGTCGTCGAGGATCACCTCGCCTCGGTAGGCGCGGTCGGCCCTGGTCTCGATCGTGGTGAACCTGGTGACCTGGACCGGGAACTCGAGTTCTGGCGGCACCGCGACCTCGATCTGCTGCCAGCCGTGCCAGGTGACGTGGGGGCCGTAGAGCGACCGCGACTGGCCCGTCGAGTCCGTGACGGTGAAGGCCGTCCACTCGCCCTGGCCGCTGCCGTGGACCTGGGCGGCGAGCGACAGGGGTTGCCCGTCGACCCGGAGCGGCTTCGGCGGGACGGCGTGGGCGGTGCGCGTGCCGGTCGACCGCGTGAAGTCGTAGCTGAGCTTCAGGCCCGCGCCGGTGTGGCCGTCCGGTTCCGGTGCCACCTCCCCGGTCGCGCGGGCGGAACCGAACGTCCACTGTGGAGCGTCGTCGAACGTGGCGAGCGGCTGGTCGGTCACCCCGACCGTGACCGCCGTGTGCGTCTCCTTGCCCTGAGCGCGTGCCCTGATCGTGGTCGCGCCGGTGCGCAGCGCCTTGACCTGGAGGTCCGGGGTGACCTCGATGATCTTGCGGTCGTAGCTGAGGTCGAGGTCGGCGCGTTCGATCGGCGCACTGAAGCCCTCGGCGTCGAAACCGTTGATCCGCAACGGCTTGCGCTCGTTCCCGGTCAGGCTGATCCGCGCTTCGGCCGGGGCGATCCTGGCGAGCCGGCCCAGCACGGTGAGTCGCGTGGTCTTGGACGTGAGGCCCTTGAAGGCGGTGAAGCTCGCGGGCCCCGAGCGCGGCGAGGCGTGGAAGGTGTCACCGATGGCCCATCCGCCCGTCGCGCGAGAGACGTGCTCGTCGTTCGCCGGTCCGAACGTCTCGTCGTGGCCGCGCACCGTCATCCTGCGGGTCGTGCCGGGGAAGACGCGGGTGCTCGCCGTCTGGACGTCGAAGCCGGTCAGCTCGCCGGTGCCGGTGGGGGAGTAGAGCGCGAGGCCGTTCGGAACTGGGCGCTCGCCGCCGTCCGACGGTGTGTTGACGACCTTCAGCTCGGTCGTGCCGGGTTCGCGGGCGAGCATGGTCGACGAACCGCCACCGTCGAGGTTGAGCGCGTTGTGCGCGCCCAGCTCGATCATCGCGTCGGCGAGGTCGTCCAGTTCCAGGCCCTGCAGGTGGGCGCCCTGCCGTCCGTCGACGGTGAGCATGTACATCTTCTTGCCGTCCTGCGAGAACCCGACCGCGGTGCGCGGGTGCGGCGGGTCCGCCGGGGCGACGTTCCTGCCGTTCCGGACCAGCAGCTGTCGTCCGCCGATGGCCGTCTTCGGAGTGCTGCCGTCGCTGGTGCGGTTCCGGTAGCTGATCTCCGCTCTGTCGCCCGGCTTCAGAGCCTTGAGGACGTCGGCGCCCTTGTCGCGGCCGACCAGCGCGTACCCTTGGACGGGCTGGTCGCCCGGGCTGCCGACGGACTGCACGACATCGTCCTTGACGATCACTTCGGCCGTGTTGGCCGCGCCCTGCGTCGCGCGCGCTCTGCTGTACGTGCCCCACAACGAGTTGAAGACGCCGATGCCATCAACGTCGATCTGCGCGCTGTTGAGCTGCGTCAGCTCGTGCGTGCCGTTGAGCGTGCCCTCGAAGAACGTCTCCATGACGCTCCCGACACCGGCCGCGTCGATGCCGATCGCCCGGCCCTCGCCGGACTTCCTCAGGTGGCCGTCCTGGATGCCGACGCCTTCCGGCGCGTTGGAGTCGTCGATGTCGAAGAAGTCGCCGTTGATCGCCGCGACGGCTCTGCCCGTCTGCTGCGAGAGCGGAGCGGCCTGGGAGACGGCGCCGGGGTCGACGTACCCGGCCTGGGCTTTCGTGAGGTCGACGGCCAGCGCGTCCCCGCGGACCCAGCCGTCGCGCCGGTACCAGTCGAAGGAGCTGAGCGTGACGCCGGGAGCCACCGGTCTCTCGATCCGTTCGGTCTCGATGCGTCTGACGGAGTCGGCGTGGGCGGGGGAAACGGGCGCAAGGAGGGCCGCGGCGATGGTTACCGCAAGTGCACGTCTCGTCACATCCCGGAACCTAGACTGGTCCGGTGAAGAACCGCCTAACGGTCTGCGCCTCGCACCTGATCACCCTGCCCAGCGCGCCTTTCGGCCCGGTCCGCGAGGCGATCGGCGCCGCACGGGACGCCGTGACGGCGTTCGACCCGGAACTCGTCGTCTTCTTCGGCACCGACCACCGCCGCGCCTTCCGCTCCGTGGTCCCGACCTTCGCCGTCGTCCTGGAGGCCACCGCCCAGGGTGACGTCGCCGGCCCCGTCGGTTCCTACGACGTGCCTTCCGAGCTGGGACGTGCGCTGGTGGCCGACCTCGTGGCGCACGAGTTCGACATCGCCACGGCCTACAGCGCCGCGCTGGACCACGCGTTCGGCCACACGACCCGCGACCTGCTGGGGTCGATCGACGCCAAGCCGGTGCTGCCGATCTTCGTCAACTGCGCCTCCCCGCCGCACGCGACCTTCCGCCGCGCGGCCTCCCTAGGACGCCGCGTCGGAGAGTTCTTCGCCGACCGGCGCGTGCTCTACGTCGGCTCCGGCGGGCTGGCACACGACCTGCCGGGCTTCCGCGAGCCCGAGACCGGCGTGGCGCTGACGGAGGAGGAGCGGCAGGCGTGGATCAAGGACGTCAACGAGAGGGCTCGATCCGAAGGCACGATCCGTGAGCTTGTGCGCACCTGGGACGAGACCTTCCTGGCCGGGGTCGGCGGGACGTCGTGGGAGTGGCTCGACTCGATCGGCGCCGACCTGGTCGAGCGCGGTGGGAACGGCGCCGCCGAGTGCCTGACGTGGACTGCCGCGTGGGCCGCGGGTGGGCAGCCGCTCAGGACGCTGGCGCACGAGTTCGACACCAGCGGCCGCGCCGTGGTGATCAGCTAGCGGGAGACTCCACCGTCGAGAGCATGTCGGCCTCCGCCAGGTAAAGACGGCCGAGGTCGATGAGCAACGTGCCCAGATCGCGATAGTGCTCGGCGCGTTCCAGGTCGGGAATCAGGCCGCACGTGCGCAGCATGTTTTGTGCGAGCAGCTCGCCGAACTGTGGATAAGTCTTCACCACCTCACGCGAGAGGCGTTGAAGAGATATGCGCAGCAGGTCTTCGGTCAGGATTTCCGCGGCCATGGCAGGATCCCCTCGCTCTCTCGCCAGATGCCGTCGCAGTCCCAGCACGTCGGCCACACGTTCTTGTTGGTCCACAGGTCTGGCTCCTGTGGCACAAAGGGATTACCGCACAGGGTCTCGACGAGCCGCCCCCTGGCAGGCTCGTCGGAGATGGCGTGTCGCCGCCCTTCGTGGGGCGTCCATCGAAATCTCACAGGATTATTCTGCAGCTTGGAGGAGCTCCAAGCTAACGCCCTTTTGGGTTGTGTTGGCTTCTAATGTTCTGGAGTCCCCGGGAATGGGGATACGGTCCTCGTCATGCCGAAAAGATTCTCCACTGTGAGAGGCCGTGAGTTCGGGGACGGCCTCCGTGCGGCCGTCGCCGCCACGGGAATGACGTCGCGTCAGGTCGCCGCACTCGTCGGCTGGCAAGAAGCCAAGCTCTCCGACCTGATCAACGGCAAAGGCGGTGCCACCGAACTGGAACTCGCGCTGTTGCTGGGCGTGTGCCGGACGCCGACGGGGGAGCGGGATCACCTGCTCTCGCTGTTCACCGGCACGGGCGTCAAGGGGTGGTGGCAGGAGCACGGCGCCTGCGCGCCGATCAGTCCGCGGACGTTGGTCGAGCACGAGCGCCTCGCGAAGAAGTTGTTCAGCTGGCAGACGATGCTGTTGCACGGCACGCTGCAGACTCCGGGTTACACGCGTGCGGTGATCACCGCCTGTGTGAATGTGCCCAGGGACGAGGTGGAGGCCCGGGTCGAGGCGAGGGTGCAGCGGCAGGAGGCCCTGCGCGGCGGGGTGAAGGCGGCCTACTTCGTTCCCGAGTCGGTGTTGCTGGACGAGGTCGGCGGCCCCGGGGTCATGCAGGAGCAGTTGCGTCACCTGGACAAGCTGGCTGCGCGGCCGAGCATCGTGATCCGGATCGTGCCGCTCGGCGTCGGTGCACACGCGGGCATGGCCGGGTCATTCGACATGTTGACGTTCGACAGGTACGAGGACGTCGTCTTTCTGGAGAGCGAGAACTCCAGCCTGATCATCGAGGCGCCGGACGCCGTCAAGGCATATGGGCGGATCGTCGAAGGGCTCGAACTCGTCGCCTTGGATGCGGAACAATCGAGGGAGCTGATCAAGAAGTTGCTGACATGAGGAGACTCGATGGCCGAATGGCGCAAGAGCACCCACAGTGCGAACGCGAGTGCCTGTGTTGAGGTCGCAGTCGGCATCGGCATCCGGGACAGCAAGGCGCCCGCCGCCCACGTCGAGGTGGGCACCGCCGCGTGGACCGCGTTCCTCGCGGGCGTCACGCGGGAGGGCTGAACGGCCGGTCGTTACCATCCGAACCATGACGATGCCCGCAGCGATCGAGGCCGTGCGAGAAGCGTTCGTCGGGCTGGCCGCGGAGGAGTTCGACCTGCCGCCGCGGCAGGCGTTCGGCGACAGCCGGTCGCTCGTCATGGCCGTGCACCACCGGCCCACGGGGTCGACGGCGGTCAAGGTGATCAGCATCGAGGTCGAACGGGATCCGATGATCACGGGCACGGTCGTGTACTCGCATCCGGACGGGCAGTTCGTCACGGACGCGGTGGCGCTCACGACCCTGCGCACGGGCGCTGTCGTCGGTGTGGCAACGGATCTGCTGGCCGACGAGGACGCGTCGCACCTGGCGTTGCTGGGAGCCGGGGCGCAGGCCGCGGATCAGGTCAGGGCCGTGCACGCGGTGCGGCCGTTGAAGAAGCTCGTCGTGTTCAACCGGAACGCCAAGAAGGCCGAGGCGTTGCTGGAGAGCCTCAAGGACGAGCTGCCGGACACGGTCATGGACGTGGCGACGCAGGCCGAGGAAGCCGTGCGGGACGCCGACGTCGTGTGCTGTGCGACGGCGTCGACCGTGCCGCTGTTCCGGTGCGACGCCCTCAAGGAACGTGTGCACGTCAACGCCATCGGGTCGTACCGGCCGGTGATGCGCGAGCTGCCCGAGGACCTGCTGGCGACCGCAGGGGTCGTGGTGGTGGACCAGGTCGAGGCGGCGCTGAGCGAGGCCGGCGAGATCATCCGCGCGGTGCAGAGCGGCGTCCTCAGGCTGGAGTCGCTCGTCGAACTCGGTGCGGCACTGGGGAATCCGCCGCTGCGGGAAGGCCGGACGGTGTTCAAGTCGGTCGGCGTCGCGGTGCAGGACTGGGCCGTCGCAAGGCTTCTGGCCTAGCCGCACTGCCGGTCGTCAGGCACCAAAGCTGGTCAGGCGCTTCGCCGCAGACTTGAGGCAGAGCGGCGGTGTCTGACCGCACTGCGGTCGGCGCGGACACCGTGTACCGGCCGTGGTAGCGCTTTCAAAGCTGTGAGCAGCCCGGTTGGTAGTAGTTATGCGCTCGATGATCATGAGATGGTGGTACTTGCACACGCCCCAACCTGCCTAACCAACCGGTCTTGGCGTAACGCGTAGAAAAAGCGCTGGACGTGAACCCATCCGCCGCGGGGGTTCACGTCCAGCGCACTTGCATCTCCCCGTCAGGCCATGCGCAACCCGACGGGGAGAGACCTCAGACCTGCCACTTCTGGCTGGCGACGCCGAGGCAGTCCCAGATGTGGGTTCTCGTACCGTCGGCCGAGGAACCTCCGACGGTGTCCAGGCACTTGTTGGCCTGCGGGTTCACGATGTCCTGTGCCCCGCTGACGGCCCATTGCTGGGCAGCCGAGCCGTTGCAGTCCCAAAGCTGGACCACTGTGCCGTTCGCGGTACCGCCACCGCTGACGTCGAGGCACTTGCCCAGCGCGCGGATGGTGCCGTCACCGGGACGGCTCCACTTCTGGGCGGCGTTGCCGTTGCAGCCGACGATCTGGATGGGCGTGCCGTTGGCGGTGTTCGCCCAGGGCACGTCGAGGCACTTGCCGCCGATGCCGCGGATCTCCGAGCCGCCACCGCTGGGGGTGTCGTTCGAGGCGCGGACCCAGTCGATCACGAGCTGCTGCGGGAACGTCGTGCTGGCGTCCGGGTAGCCCGGCCACTCGCCGCCGACCGCGAGGTTGATGATGATGAAGAACGGCTTGTTGAACACCCACGGGTTGCCGTTGACGTCCGTCGGCGTGTTGCGGGCGTAGACGTTGCCGTCCACCGACCACGTGATCTCGCCGGGCTTCCAGTCCACCGCGAAGGTGTGGAAACCGTCGGAGAAGTTCGGGCCGTTGTAGGCGTGGGACTTGCCGCCGGCGCCGGAGTAACCGGGGCCGTGGATCGTGCCGTACACGGTGTTCGTCTGGTGTCCCAGGAACTCCATGATGTCGATCTCACCGGAACCCGGCCACGGGTTACCGGTGTTGATGTCCGCGCCGAGCATCCAGAACGCGGGCCAGATTCCCTTGCCGCGCGGCATCTTCATGCGCGCTTCGAACCGGCCGTAGGTCTGGGTGAACTTGTTCGCGGTGTTGATGCGCGCGGACGTGTACTGACACCGCCCGTACCAGCAGTTGTAGTTGCCGGGGTTCTCGCGCTTGGCCGTGATGACCAGGTTGCCCTGGCCGTCGTGCGCCGCGTTCGAGGTACCCGACTGGTACCACTGGTGTTCCTTGTTGTTGCCGTTGTTGTTGCCCACTTCCATGTTCCACTTGCTGCCGTCGACACCGGTGCCGGCGGGAGCGTTGAACTCGTCGGCCCAGGTCACCGCCGCGTTGGCAGGGGGAGCTTGGCTGGTGGTGGCGACGGTGATCCCTGCGGCCACCATCAAGGCGGCGGCAAGGGCCGTCCCGATGCGTCGCTGCATCGAACCGACCTTTCCGGGTGTTGAGTTGTGCGCCCAGTGGTTCGGAAGTGTTGTCGTGCCGTGACTCTCGGTCAACGTGTAAAGGTTTTCACGAATTTGTCAGATGAGAGCGCTCTCAGGGGATCAAGCCCTCTGCCAGCGGCGTTGTCCCTGGAAGACCGGAAAACCGGTCTTCCAGGGACAGGTGAGGTCAGCCCTGCGGGGTGGTGATGACGTTGAAGACCGACCCGCCGCTCGCCTGGCGGGCGCTGAGGTCATCGAGGATCGTCGAGAGCGGAGAGTAGTTGTTCAGCTCGCCCAGCTGGCAGGCGCCGCTGCGCGACTGCTGGCTGCCGTTGAGGATGCCGAGCCCGGCCTTGGTGACCTGGCTGAACAGCGGGCTGCCGCTGTCACCGTTGCGCGCGCACAGGTCGGTGTTGATGCCGACGTCGGTCGAGAGGACGCGGCCGCACCGGGTGCCGACGAGGTAGCCCTCACCGGCGCCGCTGTCGAAGGAGTCCGGGTAGTTCACCGCGCTCGACCCGGAGCCGGTGGCGCAGACGATCGCGCCGGTCAGGATCCTGGACAGCGGGGTGACCGAGGTGATCTCCTGGTTCTGCGACGTCGCCTGCGGACCGCACGGGGTGTCGCCGTTGCTGTCCAGACCGCCGTTGCGGCAGTACTTGAGCACGGTGTTGCGGTTGGTCTGGCTCTCCAGCCACCTGGTGGCGGTGGCCGCGTCGACGTACCGCACGGCGGCGTAGTCGTACGGGTAGGAGTTCTTCTCGATGCCGTGCTGGTTCAGGATCACCTGGCGGTTGTGCTCGGTCGGCACGTTGTTCGTCTTGGTGGCCATGCAGTGGCCCGCCGTCAGCACCCACGGCACACCGGGGAACGCGCCGCCGGTCGTGCGCAGGTTGTAGCCGCTCGTGCAGCCGCCGGTGGTGCCGTTGTCACGCCTCATGTCCAGGCGCAGGCCGCCGCGCATGGGGCCGTAGTTCGTGCAGTAGAGCGGGTGGCAGAAGCCCCAGTCGACCGGGTCGGCCGAGTACGGCGTCGGCTTCGGCAGAACGCGGGCCGACACCATGCCGGGGTCGGCGTCGAAGGTGCGGATCTCCGCCTGGGCGGCCGTCCCGACCTTGTTCTCCCTGAGCCACGCGCGTTCCCAGACGACGACGCGGTTCTCGGTCGTGCTGATGGCCGGCAGGTACACCGACTCGGCACCGGCACCGACCTGCCTACTGATCCGGTCGTGCGCCGACTGCAGCGAGGCCAGGGAGTTCTTGACCGTGCGGACCTTGACCTTGGCGCGGTCGGGCATGGCGGCGATCTGCCGCTGGGCGGCGGCGGGCTTCGTCATCGCGACGACGAGCTCGCCGGTCTGCTGGTCCAGCCACATGCCGCCGTACTCAGCGGCGGCCTCCTTGCGCAGCGTCGCTTCGAGCTCGGTCGCGTCGTTCTGGAGCTCGAGTCTCCGCAACGCTTCGCGTTCGGTGACGCGGTAGGTCTGCACCAGGTAGTCGATCGACTCCTTCACGGAGCTCGGGTCGATCGCGGTCTGCGACGTCGGACCGGCGGTGGCCGAGATAGCCGTGACGGTCGACGCGAACAGCAGGCCCGCGGTGACCGCCCCCAGGATCTTGGCTGATCGCAATGGTTTCTCCTTGCCGATGTGAGTGACCTGCCATTCATATCGGCGCGGTGGCCATGATCGCCGGAATCCGCAAGATCTTCACAAAATCTCCGCGCTTGACGTTGGCGGCTAATGGCGTTAGCTTTTGGGCTATGGCAGTTCGCTCACGTCTCACCACCGCCAAGGTCGTCGACGCCGCACTGGAGCTGGTCGACGAGCAGGGCATCGACGCACTGACGCTCGCCGCCGTCGCCGCACGGACCGGTGTCGCCACGCCGTCGCTGTACAAGCACGTCGCGAGCCTCGGCGACCTCCGGGCCCACGTCGGCCTGAGGGTGATGGAGCACATGACCGCCTGGCTCACCGAAACCGTGGTGGGCCGGTCGGGCGACGAGGCCGTCAGCGCGCTCGTGCACGCGTACCGCGCGTACGTCCAGAAGCACCCGAAGCGCTATGCGGCCGCGCCGATGGACCCGCTGCACGACGAACTGCAGCGGGCGGCCGGCCTGAAGTTCATGGAACTGGTCCTCGCGACGCTGCGGAGCTACGGCCTGGAGGGCTCGGACGCCGTCCACGCCGCGCGGCGGCTGCGGGTGATCGTGCACGGTTTCGCGTCCATCGAGTCCAGTGGCGGGTTCGGCCTGCCGGAAGACCTCGACGAGACCTACGACCAGCTCGTCCGGATGTATCTCGATGATCTCAGGGGGCAATCGTGAAGTGGACGCTTTCGGCCGCAGGCCTGCTCTTCCTGCTGTATCCCGCGTCAAGACCGTGGCACGACGAAACGACGGCGGCGGGCGCCGCGGCCTCGATGGGGTCGACCGCGTGGGTGCTGTCGCACCTGTTCGCCATGATCGGCTTCATCCTCGTGCCGATCGCGCTGCTGCAGATCCACCGCACGGCCGCGATCACGTTCTGGGTCGGCGCGGGTCTCACGCTGCCGTACTACGGCGCCGAGGACTTCGGTCTGCACGCCGTCGCACAGCAGCCGAACATCCTCGAACTGGCCGAGTCCGTGCGCTACAACCCCGTTGCCGTCACGACTTTCGCGCTCGGCCTCGTCACCATGGGGGTCGCGGCGGTCATGGTCGCGCTGAAGCTCCGCACCACTGCGGCGATCGTCTTCGCCGCCGGGTTCGCGTTGTTCCTGCCGCAGTTCTTCACGCCACCGGTGGTGCGGATCGCCCACGGCGTGCTCATGGTCGTGGGCTGCGTGTGGCTGGCGTGGGACTCAGCGCGCAGTGAGGCGGAAGACCCGCAGTTCGCGGCCGCCTGAGCGCTCCACGTAGTCCTGGAACGCGGGCCAGGCCGCCACCATGCGGGTCCAGGCGGCCTCCCGCTCGGCCCCTTCGAGCAGCGTGCCCCGCACGTCGCGGACGTCACCGCGCACGTTGACCTGGATGTCCGGGTTCTTCAGCAGGTTCGTGGTCCACGCGGGGTGGTGGGGCTTGCCCCAGTTGGAACCCACCACCAGCATCGAGTCGCCGTCGGCCACGTACTGGACCTGGTTCTCCCGCCGCTCACCGGACTTGGCGCCGACGGTGATGAGCGTCAGGCCCGTCTGCCTCGACAGCGAGACGAGGGTGAACTTGCCGCCGGTCAGCTTGTAGAGCAGGCGATCGGTGCCGATCACGGCCTTCTCCAGCAACGACATTCAGAATGCTCCCGTCGACCTCGCCGCGTGGACGGCGGCGGTTCTGTTGTGCACCCCCAGCTTGCGCATCGCGCCCCGGAGGTAGGCCTTGACGGTTTCGGTGCTCAACCCGAGCTCGGCGGCGATCTCCCGGTTGGACGCACCGACCGCGGCCAGCCGCAGCGTATCGAGTTCCCGCGGGGTCAGTCCGGTGGGGACGCTGACGGGCGCTTCGCCGCCGAGGTTCTGGTGCACCTTGCGGAGTCGTTCGCGCAGCACGGGATCGCCGACGAGCTTGGCGACCTCGGCGAGCTCGCGGAGTGCGGCCTGGGTGTGAATGGAAGGCATGTCCAGGTCCTGTGCGAATCCCTGTGCGATGGCGCCGGCCATCCTGATCGCCCGGTCACCCACTGTCGCCTGCCCGCGCACGGCCCCGTAGAGGACGCCGTGCACCGTGCCGCGCACCGTCACCGGGTAGGCGAACACCGAGGTCAGACGTTCGTCCACGACCACCATCTGATCGAACTCGTGGGTGATCGCCCTGGTCGAGGCGTAGTCGTTGACGCGGACCGCGGTGCCCATCGCGATCGCCGTGCCGCCCAGGCCCCGGCCGGTGCCGACGCGCAGTCCGTGCAACGACGTGCCGCGCGTGCCCTGGAAGCTGCTCAGCAGCAGGTCGCGGCCGGGCGTGACCGCGCCACCGAACACGACCGGCAGCCCGGTGGCCCGGCGGAGCATGTCCAGACGCTGCGGCAGCAATGCCTGGAGACGGTCTGGCAGCACGTCCAGCAGTCTCGCTGACGGCCGCACCCTCGAAAAGGGGTACACCCCCGTCCGGGGGTATACCTGCGGCCCCGGTGCTCCCACCCTCTGCGACATGTCCAGTCACGACATCTACCGCGCGGCCCGCGACTCGATGCTCGCGGACCCCGGCGCGTTCACCTGGCCCAGCTTCGACGGCGGCTTCAACTGGGCGCACGACTGGTTCGACGTCATCGCGCAGGGCAACACCACCACGGCGTTGCACATCGTCGAGGAGGACGGCTCCGAGCGCGCCTGCTCGTTCGACGAGCTGCGCCGCCGGTCGAACGGCGTCGCGCACTGGCTCGCGTCGCACGGCGTCGGCCGGGGCGACAGCGTGATGATCATGCTGGGCAACCAGGCCGAGCTGTGGGAGTCGATGCTCGCGGTGATGAAGCTCGGCGCGGTGATCATGCCGACCACCACCGCACTCGGGCCTGCCGACCTCGCCGACCGGCTGCGGCGGGGTTCGGTGCGGCACGTCATCGCGCGGGCCGAGGACGCCGGCAAGTTCGAGGACGGTCCGGTGCTGATCTCGGTCGGTGGCGCGCCGGCGGGATGGCTCGACTACGCGGAAACGGCCGAGGCGCCGGACGACCCGTTGCCCCACCCGGAGACCAAGGCCGACGACCGGCTGCTGCTCTACTTCACCTCCGGCACGACCAGCCGTCCCAAGCTCGTCGAGCACACCCAGGTCTCCTACCCGGCCGGCCATCTCACGACCATGCACTGGATCGGTGTGAAGCCCGGCGACGTGCACCTGAACATCAGCTCGCCCGGCTGGGCCAAGCACGCTTGGAGCTGCTTCTTCGCGCCGTGGATCGCCGAGGCGACGATCTTCGTCTACAACTACGCCCGGTTCGACGCGGCCGCGCTGCTCGGCCAGATCCGCGCGAAGGGCGTCACCACGTTCTGCGCGCCGCCGACCGTGTGGCGGATGCTGATCAAGGCCGACCTCGGCGGCGGCCCCGGCGCGCTGCGGGAGGTCGTCGCCGCCGGGGAGCCGCTGAACCCCGAGGTGGTCGAGCAGGTCCAGCAGCAGTGGGGCCTCACGATCCGCGACGGCTTCGGCCAGACCGAGACGACGCTGTCGGTCGGCAACGTGCCGGGCGCGCCCGTGAAGCCCGGTTCGATGGGACGGCCGTTGCAGGGCGTCCCGGTCGTGCTCGTCGACCCGATCACCGGCGAGCAGGCCGACGAGGGCGAGATCTGCATCGACCTCAGCCGGCGGCCGATGTCGTTGATGGTCGGCTACCACGGCGACGAGCAACGCAACGCCGAGGCGATGGCCGGCGGTTACTACCACACGGGCGACATCGCGAGCCGGGACGAAGACGGCTACCTCTTCTACATCGGGCGCACGGACGACGTGTTCAAGGCGTCGGACTACAAGATCTCGCCGTTCGAACTGGAGAGCGTGCTGATCGAGCACCCGGCGGTCACCGAGGCGGCCGTGGTCCCTGCGCCCGATCCGGTCAGGCTCGCGGTGCCCAAGGCCTACGTGGCGCTGAGCGCGGGATGGGAGCCCGACCGCGAGACGGCGCTGCAGATCCTGCGGCACGCGCGCGAGAACCTGGCGCCGTTCCAGCGGATCCGGCGTCTTGAGTTCTACGAGCTGCCCAAGACCGTGTCCGGCAAGATCCGGCGCGTCGATCTGCGGGAACGGGAGGAGAAGGGCGTCGCCGGAACAGGGGAGTGGCGGGACGACCAGTTCCCCGAGCTGCGCCGCTAACGTGGAGCTCCGCCGTCCTAGGGCCTGTATCGAAGTCTGATCCGCGACAGCCGGGCCCGAGGCGGCCCCTGGTGGCACGGCCGGATGGCCCACATACAACACCGGTATGCGGGCCGTCCGGCCGCACCACCAGAAACCACCTCAAGCGCAGCTCTCATCGAACCAGACTTCGATACAGGCCCTACACGACAGGAGCAGACATGGTCCGCAAGATCTCAGGACGTCCGGCCGTGATCACCGGGGCGGCCTCGGGAATCGGCCGCAGCCTCGCGCAGAGGTTGTCGCGGCACGGTTCCCCGGTGGTCATCGCCGACGTCAACGAGATCGAGCTGGAGAAGACCGCCGCCTCGCTCAGCGGACCCGTGCTCAGCCGGGTGCTCGACGTGCGTGACGCCGACGACGTGAAGCTGTTCGCGGAAGAGGTGCGGGCCTGGCTGGACCTGCCGCTCGCGGCGGTGTTCAACAACGCGGGCGTCGCCACGTCGACGAGCGTGCTGAACTCCGTGGCGGAGGACGACTCCTGGCTGTTCGACATCAACTACTGGGGTGTCGTGAACGGCACGCGGGCGTTCCTGCCGTTGCTGCTCAAGCAGAACTACGGCGTCGTCGTGAACACCTCCAGCGTGTTCGGGCTGTGCGGCATGCCGAACCAGAGCGCCTACTGCGCCGCGAAGTTCGCCGTCCGCGGTTTCACCGACTCGCTGCGCCAGGAACTGCGCGGCACCGGCGTCTCGGCGGTCGCGGTGCACCCCGGCGGCATCAAGACCAACATCGTCCGCAACGGGCGCATCCACACCGAGCTCGACGAGCAGGGCCGGTCGCTCGACCAGATCGCCGCGGACTTCGACAAGATCGCGCTGACCACCCCGGACAAGGCCGCCGAGGTCATCCACCGCGGTGTCGAACGCGGCAAGGCACGCGTGCTGGTCGGGCCGGACGCCTACGTGTTCGACGCACTCGCCCGCATCACCCCGACGCATTACTACTCCATCATGGCGCGCCTGTTCGAGCGGTGAGGCATGATCCTCGCCGTGGCTTCGGAGACGGTCGTGCGGCGGACCGAGCAGTGGTTCGTCCGGCAGGGCGCGCCGACGATGATCGAGGGCTACGGGTTCCGGTCGCACGTGCTGCCGCGGATGATGCCGGCGCTGACGTTCGTCGCGGTCGGCAGCCTCGCGTGGCTGGTGCTGCTCAAGTCCACCGGCCTGTCGAAGTGGGTGCTGCTCGGCGTGATCGTCGCGGTGATGGTGTCCGCGTGGATCCTGTTGTCGCTGTTCGTGCGGCGGCTGCCGAGCTTCTCCCCGCGCACGACCGTGGTGGTGCTGGTGGCGTACGCGGCGATGCCGGTCATCGTGCCGTTGCTGCAGCTCGCCATCAACGACAAGGTCACCACGCCTGGAGCCGACGACCCCGAGACGGAGTGGTGGGTCACCGCGCTGTGGTTCGTCGTTTTCTTCGGTGTGGCCTTCGTGGCGACGATGCTGGCCACCACCTACGGGCTGGGGGCACTGCTCAAGGCCGCCATCCGGCACGTGATCGCCGACCTGAGCAACAGCGTGCACCTGCTCGGCCGGGCGTTGCCGCCGATGCTGTTCGTGACGCTGTTCCTGTTCTTCACCGGTGAGCTGTGGCAGGCGATGAACCAGCTGCTGTGGCCGCGGGTCAGCCTGGTCGTGCTGCTGTTCGCCTCGATCACCGTGCTCGCGGCCGCCGCCCGGCTGCGCGACGAGATCGGCCGCGTGGAACAGGACCTGCGGCCGGAGGTGTTGAAGACCGCCTGCAAGGGCACGCCGCTGTCCGGAGTGGACATCACCGAGCCGTTGCCGGCCAAGCGGTTGAACGGCCGTCAGACGCGCAACCTGCTGGTGATGCTCGCGATCCGGCAACTCGTGCAGGCAGCCGTGATCGGGCTCGCGCTGTTCGCGTTCTTCGTCGTGCTGGGCCTGATCGTCGTGACGCCCGCGATCGCCGAGCTGTGGATCGGACAGCGGCCGGAGATGTCGTGGCCGGGTGTGCCGTCGGCGATGCTGCGCAACGCCACGCTGTTCGCCGCGTTCGGCAGCATGTACTTCTCGGTGACCTCGATGAGCGACGCCGAGCACCGGCGCCAGTTCTTCGCGCCCGTGATCGAGAAGGTCGAGCGGACGCTGGAGGTCCGCGCGGTGTACCTGGACGTCAGAGAGCGGGCTGCAGCCTGAGCTTCGCGTCCCTGCTGGGCGGCGCGCCGAACTGGCGCCGGTACTCGCGGCTGAACTGCGACGGGCTGTCGTAGCCGACCCGGTGGCTGACGCTCGTCACGTCGGAGTTCGTCGCGAGCAGCAACCTGGCCTCCTGCAACCGGATCTGCTTCTGGAACTGGATCGGGCTCATCGCCGTGACGGCCTGGAAGTTGCGGTAGAACGCCGACTCGCTCATGCCCGCGATCCGCGCGACGTTCTCGACCTTGAACGACTCGGCGTAGTTCTCCCGGATCCACCGGACCGCCCTGGCGATGTGGCTCAGGCTGCTGTCCTGCGCGCCCAGCTGGCGGACGACCGCGCCCTGTTCGCCGGTCATGACGCGCCAGAGGATCTCCCGCTTGATCAGCGGGGCGAGCGCCCGCGCGTCCCTCGGCTGGTCGAGGAGGCGGGCGAGCCTGGTCACGGCGTCGATCAGCTCGGGGGAGGCGTCGCTGACGGCCAGGCCCTCCGGAGTGCCCGCGGCCTTCGGGAGGTCGCCCGTCAGCAGCAGTTCGGCGACCAGCTCCGGCTTGAGGACCAGGCCGAGGCCGAGCGCGGGTTCGGACGGGCTGATGCCGACGTAGTTGCCGGTGATCGGCATGTCGATCGAGGCCACCAGGTACTGGCCCGCCCGGTAGTCGTAGACGCGCTCGCCCAGTGCGATGCGTTTGCGGCCTTGGGCGACGAACGCGAGGATCGTGCCGGACATCGACGGCGCGGGCGGGCCTCCGGCCGTCGTCCTCGACACCAGGACGTCGTCGATGATCGTGGTCATGTCCGGCCGGGCATGTCTGGCGATCAGCGCGCGTAGCTCGTCCACGTCCCCGATGGTCCACGGTGGTGGGACGATCAGGCAAGTCCGCCGGCGAACGTCAGCGCCTCTTCGAGCGGTTTGCGGCGCAGGTCCGGCACCTCGCAGTCGTCCGCCGGGTAGCCGACCGGGAAGAGGATGTACGGCCGCTCGCCCTCGCGTCCGAGCAGGTCGGTCAGGAACGTCATCGGGTTCGGCGTGTGCGTCAGCGTCGCCAGGCCCATCGAGTGCAGTGCCGCGATGAAGAGCCCGCACGCGATGCCGACGCTTTCGTTGGTGTAGTAGGTCTTCCTGCCGTCCTGCTGCTTCTGGGCGAACGAGACCACCAGCCACGGCGCGATCTCCAGGAACTCCTTGTTCGCGTCGGTCTCCAGGTGTGCCAGCGCCGCATGCCATTCCGGCAGCTCGCGCTCGTGGTAGAAGCGGCGTTCCTCCTCTTCGGCCGCTGTACGGATGCGGCGCTTGAGATCCGGGTTCCGGGTCGCGACGAACCGCCACGGCTGCTGGTGCGCGCCGCTCGGGGCGGTGTTCGCGGCCAGGACCGCGAGCTCGATCGCCTCGGCCGGCACGGGATCCGGGGAGAACCAGCGCACGGACCGGCGCGCGTCGAGCAGCCGGTGGAAGGCCCTGCCGCGGTCGAGTCCTTCCTCGATCGGCAGCCGGGGCGGGGTGAACGGGATGAACGGGTGGGTGTGCGGTCGGGTCACGGTCCGGACGATGCCCGTGCCGCACTCTTTTGACCAGTTCACATTTCTCCGGTCAGTCATAAGCTCAGCTCATGAATTTGCCCAACGTGACGCGCGGCAGCTCGAGTACCTGATCGCGGTGGCCGAGACGGGCTCGCTGACCGCGGCCGCCGCGCGGTGTCACGTGTCGCAGGGCGCGATCTCACTGGCGCTGAGCGAGCTGGAACGGGTGCTGGACCTGCGCCTGGTCGTCCGGTCGCCGCGCAGGGGAGCGGCGCTGACGGCGGCGGGTGTGCGGGTGCTCGCGGACGCCCGCCGCGTGGTCGGGGCGATGGGCGACCTGGGAGCCGAGGCACGGGGGTTGAGCCGGCAGGTCAGCGGTGTGCTGACGGTCGGTTGCTACGCGCCGATCGCGCCGTTCCACCTGCCTGCGGCGATCGCGACGTTCGAACGCGCACACCCGGAGGTGTCCGTGCGGTTCGTGGAGGGGAGCCTGCCGGAGATCGGCGAGGACCTGATCACCGGGCGGTGCGAGATCGCGTTCCTCTACGACCAGGACCTGGTGCCCGGCATCGCCACCCGGACGTTGTACGACCAGTCGCCCAAGGTGCTGCTGCCCGCCGGGCATCGCCTGCGCCGGCGTCGTGCGGTGGCTCTGCGCGAACTCGCGGACGATCCGTTCGTGCTGCTGGACGTCCCGCCGAGCGAGCGCTACTTCCGTTCGTTGTTCACGGCGGCCGGCGCCGAGATGGTCGTGACGCATCGGGCGCGCAGCTTCGAACTGGCGCGCTCGCTGGTGGCCAGGGGCATCGGCTACTCGATCACCGTCCAGCAGCCCGCGCTGACCACGTCCTACGAAGGGCTGGAGGTGGTGGCGGTGGCGTTGCGCGACGAGGTGCCCACGACACCCGTGGTGCTCGGCTGGGCGGCCGGCGGACCGCTCACGCGTCGCGCGCAAGCGTTCGCCGACCACTGCGCCGCGCTGTTCGCCCGGAACCGGTGACCGTCAGATCGCTTGCGCGATCGCGATGTTGCCGGCCAGCCGGTCCCCGGCCTCGTAGATCATGTACTCCCGGCCCTGGTACGTGCCGAAGGACGGCGCGGCAGACCTGCCGTTGTCCGGTGCGCCGGACAACGAGTCGTGGAAGACGCCGAGGTGGTTGCGCTTGCTGAAGTCGAGGCCCACCTCGGTGATCAGGATGTTGCCGCCGCTGCCGATGTCGGTGTTGTAGACGACGTAGACGCTGTTGTTGCGGAACAACAGGTGCGGGCCGCCGACGTTGACCGCGCCCACGTCCTGGTGCCGCACGAGCGGGGTCTGCGAGAACGTCCAGTCGCGGGCGTTCGCCGACCAGCCCCACCCGATGTCCCGCCGGTTCGTCGTGTTGTTGAGCATGAACACCATCACGTAGCGGGCGTTGCGCGACGGCAGGTCGTGCCGGAACACCCTGGCGTAGGAGGTCTCCGTGGTCCCCGCGGGCAACAGGCGCGTGGACAGGACCTCCTTCTCGTAGGAGAAGTGGATGCCGTCGGCGGAGCTGGCCAGCCGCGTCACGGTGTTCTCGCCGTGGAAGTACAGGTACATGCGCTTGACGTCGTCGTTCCACATCGCGTGCGGCGACGACACGTGCGACACGGTGTACTCGCCGGGCCAGCTCCGCGTGATGATCGGGTTGCCGGCGTACTCGGTGAACTCCTCGTCCAGCGTGTTCGCGTACGCCAGGCAGATGCCGCCGGGGGCGTCGTGCGGTGCGTAGTAGAGGTAGTACGCGGCGAGCGCGCCGGGGATCCGGTCCCTCGTGCCGCGGATGGTGGGGAAGATCAGTTCGCCGGTGGGGTTGTAGCGGAGCTTGCTCTTGACCAGGGCGAGCCTGCGGTACCGGTAGTCCGGGAACCCCGCGGGTGCGGCGACGGCCTGGGGCGCTGCCCCCGCGCTCGCTGCCAGCACGGCCGCGCCCGCTGTCCCGAGCAGCAGTTGTCGGCGGTTCGGTGCCATGGGAACGCTCCTTTGCGTCGAGGACTCCGAGGTTCCGGACGGTAGGGGGTGACGATGCGACGAAACAAGGCTGTAATACGAATTATCAGCTGGGACCGCATGATCGCCGGGTCCGGCCGGCAATTCCCCGATGTGCCCGGCTGTGGTAGTCGAAGACGCGGTGGAGCCCTTGAATACTCCTGTTGATCCGATTTGCCAAGTGAAGAAGAAAGAAGAAATTCCGGTTCTGTCGAGATGTGATCGGCGGTATGGTCCAGACCAGGTGGACGTCCAATCGAGACGGTGTGCGGAGGAGTCGGCCATGCCGTGTTTCTGCTGCTCAGGTGCATTGATCAAATCGGTGTTCCAAACGGGAACAATGGTGGGAGAAAGTCGCACCGCGTATCAATTGGCCGACTGCGATCTGGTGTGATCCGGGCAGGGAAGGACGCCGTCGAATGACGAACAACGACCCGCTCCGATTCGAATTGGTCCAGAACGGACGGTGGAATGAGCCGGGTGTCCTCATCTGCCGGACGGAGGCGGTCGCCGCCGCACGGCAGGCGCTGACGGCGGAGCCGGCGGACGACGACACGTTCTGGCAGGCGGTGCTGGTCCTGACCCGCGCCGACGAGCTCGATCTGGCCCACCGGCACTGGATCGCCGCCACCGGCGTCAGCCGGGACGTCCACGGCCTGCTCGGTGGCCGGATCATGCTGCTGCGCGGCGACCCTCGCGCGGCGGTCCGGCTGCTCGACCGGAGTGTCCGCCCCCGGTTGCGCGTCGTCGCGACCGCGTGGCTGGTCCTCGCGCTCACCGAGACCGGAGAACTCGGCAGGGCACGCGCCGTGCTGGAGGCGGAACGTGCCCCGGACAGCGCCGAACTGCACTTCGCCCGCGGCCGGCTCCTGCTGGCGGAGGGGCAGAGCGCCGCGGCGCTGGACGAGTTCCTCGAATGCGGGCGGCTCCTCGCGGCGTCGGGTGTCGTGAATCCAGCGGTGCTGCCATGGCGGTCGTGGGCCGCGCTGGCCGCCGTGGACCAGGGAGACCTCGTGCTCGCGCGGATCTGTGCCGACAAGGACCTGGTCGCGGCGAGACGCTGGGGCGCGCCACGGGGCATCGGACTCGCGCTGCACGCCTCGGCGCTGGCGCGCGGCGGTGACGACGTCCTGCTCGAAGAAGCGATCACCTACCTGGGGCGGACCTCCGAGGCTTTCCGCGCGCGGCACGACCTGGCGCAGCTCCTGCTCGCGCGCGGCGAGGTCGAGCGCGCCCGCAAGCACGCACGGCACCTGCGTTCTTGTCCACAATGGACTAAAGCGGCGGAGGCGCTGACGTCGCGGCTGTTGCGCAAAGACGGCGAGTCCGCGTTGAGCGCCCAGGAACGCAGGATCGCCCTGCTGGCCAGGGCGGGGAGGTCGAACCGCGAGATCGCCGCCGAGCTGGGCCTGACGTTGCGCACCGTCGAGTTCCACCTCACCCGCGTCTACCGCAAGATGGGCGTGGCGGGCAGGCCGGGGCTGCGCCGGGCGTTCGTCCCGACGGCGTGAACGCGCCGACGCCGGTCTGCCGGTCGGGCCACGAGTGCCCGGCGGCCGTCGCGGCGGATCTGCTGGAGGCGGGGGAGAACTGGACCGACGCCGTCCAGGCGGCCGAGCAGGCGCTGGAATCCACTGCCTGCAGGGCGAACGCGCAGTGCGTGTCGCGTGCTTTGGGCACGCTGGTCTGCGCGGGCGAGCTCGGCGCCGCCGACGCGCACAGCCTCGCCCTGCTCGAAGAGAGACCCGGCGACCAGGTGCTGGCGGAGCACGTGGTGCTCGCCCAGGCCTGCGTCGCGCGCCGCACCGGTGACCTCGCGAGGTGCTCGTCGCTGCTCGCTCTGCTGCGGCACAACGGCATCGCGGCCGAGATCCGCCCGGTCGTGCTGCTCTCGACGGTGGAACTGCTCGTGGCCCGAGGGGAGCTCCAGGAGGCCGAAGCCGCGCTGCTCGGCCACGACGCCGATGGTCCGCTGCGCCTCGCGGCCGAGGCGGTGGTGGCGATGGCGCAGGGCCGTCCGCGGGACGCCCTGGACGGCTGTCTCGCGTGCGGCCGGGAGGCCGGCGCCGGCAATCCCGCTGTGCTGCCGTGGCGTTCTCTGGCGGCACGCGCCGCGCTGGCGTGCGGGGACACCGGGGAAGCCCTGCGGCTGGCGTTGGAGGAGCACACCGCCGCGGCGCGCTGGGGTGAGCCCAGAGCGCTCGGCTGGAGCCTGTCGGCGGTCGCGGCGGCGAGTCCTCCCGACGGCGAGGACCTGGTGGCCTACGAACGTGCGATCCGCTTGCTGGACATGGCACACGCCCGGATGGAGCTCGCGGAAGTGCTGTGCGACTACGGCGATCGCCTCGTCGTGCACGGCAAACAGGCGGCGGCGCGCGAGATCTACACGCGTGCCCGTGGCACGGCACTGGACGTCGGCGACACCGTTCTGCTGCGGCGGGTCGACGAAGCCGCGCGCGGTGTCGCGGCGCCGGAGCTGACCCCCGTCGAAGCCGAGGTCGCCCGGTTCGTGTGCGCCGGCCTGAACAACAAGGAGATCGCGTCCCGGCTCGCGATGGCGACGCGGACCGTCGAACTGCACCTGACCAGGGTCTACCGCAAGCTCGGGCTGTCGGGCCGCCGGGAGTTGCGGGCCACCCGGTGGGCCTGGCTCCACGAAAGAACTTTGCGGACCGACCGTGGTGCTGCGGAAGGTCCCCGCGGGTGATCGTGGAGCCCTGAGGGAGGGAGCCCGCAGATGCTCACACGACTACTCGCGGCCTTGTTCGCACTCACCTTCGCCGTCGCCGGCGTGCCGACCGCGAACGCGGCGATCGACCACACGGTCACCCTGGTCAACAACACCGGTCAGACGATCTGGGTCGGCAGCACCGTCAACGCGGACGGCTCCAAGGCGCTGACGAACCTGCCCACGCTGCGCCACGGCCAGTCCGCGACCATCACGATCCCCGAGACCGCCTCGCCGGGCCACTGGCGCGGCACGTTCTTCGCCCGGCAGGGCTGCACCGGGACCTCCGGCGCGGACTTCCGTTGCGCGGTGGGGGACTGCGGTGTCCAGGCCGCCCGGTGCGTCACCGGTGAACAGCCGGCCAGCCTCGCCGAGTTCAACTTCGACACCCGCGACCGGCTCGCCCCCTGGTACAACGTCAGCTACGTCAACGCCTTCTCCGTGCCGGTGACCATCACCCCGGTGAACGCCTCGATACCACCGGGTTCCACCTCGTGCGGCACCGCCGGTTGCCCCGAGAACCTGTTGCCCTTCTGCAACCCCGCGTACGTCAAGTACGGCGCCAACGGTCAGCGCATCAACTGCGTCAACCCCAACCGCGACGCCCAGACCGACTACAGCTCCACCATCAAGTCCCGTTGCCCCAAGGCCTACGCGTGGTCCAAGCAGGACACCGAGCCCGGCAACCAGACCGTGTACCAGTGCGCGAACTGCAGCGGTTTCAAGGTCACGTTCAACTCCGTGGCCTGAAACGATCTCCACCCCTGAAAGGAAAACGATGAAGCCCACCGCCAAGGTGCTCGGCGCCGTCGCGACGGCCGCGGCCCTGTCGTTCGTCTTCTCCGGCACGGCCTCCGCCGTCAGCGGCACCGCCAGCTACTACAACGACGCCGGCTACGGCGCCTGCGGCACCAGGATCAACGCGGCGACCGAGCTGCTGGTGGCGGCACCCGCCGCGCTGTGGACCACGCCCAACCCGAACAACGACCCGCTGTGCCGCAAGTCCATCCGGGTCACGCACAACGGCCGCACCATCACAGTGCCCATCAAGGACAAGTGCCCCAGCTGCGCGAGCAACAAGATCGATCTCAGCCAGCCCGCGTTCTCCCGGCTGGCCGACACGTCGCTCGGGATCATCTCCGTGAACTGGGAAATCGTCTGACGCCGTTCAAACCAAGGGGGAGCCAGGGGTCCTGGCTCCCCCTTCTCCACAGGAGATCGACCATGTTCGCGTTGCGCACTTCCCTGCTCGCCGCCGCGACCCTGGCACTGGCGGCCACCCTCACACCTCATGCCACGGCGGCCACCGTGCAGGAGGACGTCATCGCCCTCACGAACGCCGAACGCGCCAAAGCGGGATGTCCGGCTCTGCGGCAGAACGCGGCGCTGAGCACCGCGGCCCAGCGGCACTCGGCCGACATGGCCACGCACAACTTCGTGGGCCACACGGGCTCGGACGGCAGCAGCATGGTCACCCGGATCGAACGGGCGGGCTACACCCGCTGGACCAGGGCCGCCGAGAACGTCGCCGCCGGGAACCAGACGGCCGCCGACGTCGTGCGGGGCTGGATGAACAGCTCCGGCCACCGCGCCAACATCCTGAACTGCGCCCTGCGTGACATCGGTGTCGGCCACCAGTACCGGCAGAACACCAAGTACGGCCACTACTGGACGCAGAACTTCGGAACGCGCTGAGGCGCTCCGTCAGGAGAACGGATAGCGCTGGTCGTACCTCGACATGTGATCGACCGGCAGATCGTCGCGCACGCGGGCCACGAGGTCGGCGACCATGGCGCGGGGTGACTCCGCCACGACGTGGACGAACTCGCCGGCCTCGGCGAACGCCATGAACACGCGGAAAGCGGACGCGGGGGTGTGGTCGACCACCAGGAGGCCGCCGCACCCGTCCGAGCCGAGCGGCACCCACTCCGGCCGCCACGGCGCGTACGGGTACTCCTCCCGCATCGCCTGCTGCTGGTCCCACGTCCGCGTGGCCATGTCGACGCTCATGAACGCGCAGGACGACGCGATCTCGAACGGCGACGGCTCACCGTGGTCGGCGCCGTCGTGCCACTCCCACAACGTCACGAGGTCGGGGTGAAGCGGGACGAGCAGCCTCGCGGTCAGCGGAGCGAAGGCCGCGGCGGAGGCCCCCGGCAGCAACGTCGAGCGTGCCCGCGGGTCCTTCCGCGCGAGCAGTTCGCCGAGTTCGGTGAGCAGAGCCTGCACGCCCGCGACGCTACCCGGCGGCTGATACGTTGCCTGGTGGACGGGTCGATGAGGATCCATCGGCCCCTCGTGAGAAGGGTTGGCTCGATGAGCTTGCTGCGCAGCTACGTGTCGGGTGGATGGCACACGCCTTCGGTGGAGGGCGCGCCGTTGCACGACGCCGTGACGGGCGAGGAGATCGCCCGGATCTCGTCGGCGGGCGTCGACATGGGGGCGGCGCTGCGGTACGGGCGAGAGGTCGGCGGGCCCGCGTTGCGCGAGCTCACGTTCCACCAGCGCGCGCAGCTGCTGAAGGCCCTCGGGCTCTACCTCAAGGAGCACAAGGCCGAGCTGTACGCGCTGTCCGCCCGCAGCGGCGCGACGAGGTCCGACTCGTGGATCGACGTCGACGGCGGCTTCGGCGTGCTGCTCGGGTACGCGTCCAAGGCCAAGCGCGAGCTGCCCAACGACAAGGTCTACGTCGACGGGCCCGTCGAGCCGCTCGGGCGGGGCGGCACGTTCGTCGGCCAGCACATCTGCACGCCCCTGCACGGCGTCGCGGTGCAGATCAACGCCTACAACTTCCCCATGTGGGGGCCGCTGGAGAAGTTCGCGCCCGCGTTCATCGCCGGGGTGCCGTCGCTGATCAAGCCCGCGTCCCAGACGGCGTACGTGACCGAGAAGCTGGTCGAGCTGATGCTCGCCTCCGGTCTGCTGCCCGAGGGGTCGTTGCAGCTGGTCTGCGGTTCGGCCGGCGACCTGCTCGACCACCTCACCCCGCAGGACCTGGTCGGGTTCACCGGGTCCGCGTCCACCGCCCAGCACCTGCGCACGCACCAGGCCGTGATCCGGTCGTCGGTGCGGTTCAACGCCGAGGCCGACTCGCTGAACTGCTCGATCCTCGGCCCGGACGCCGTCCCCGGCACGCCCGAGTTCGACCTGTTCGTCGGCCAGCTGGTGACCGAGATGACGACCAAGGCGGGCCAGAAGTGCACGGCGATCCGGCGCGCGCTGGTGCCCGAGCCGCTGATGGACGCCGTGGCCGAGGCGACCGCCGCGAAGCTGGCCGAGGTGGTCATCGGCAACCCGGCCGACAAGTCGGTGAAGATGGGCGCGCTGGCCGGTCTGGAGCAGCGCGAGGAGGTCCGCCGGTCGCTGAAGGCGTTGCGGGAGAACGCCTCGGTCGTCTACGGCGACGGCGCTCTGTCTCTTGTGGACGCTGACGCCGAGCGCGGCGCGTTCATGTCGCCGATGCTGCTGCGCGCCGCCGCCGACGCCGTGCAGCCCCACGAGGTCGAGGCGTTCGGGCCGGTGTCGACGCTGATGCCCTACACCTCCGTGGACGACGCCGTGGCGCTGGCCGCGCGCGGTGCGGGTTCGCTGGTGGGCTCCATCGTCTCGGCCGACACGGACTTCGTGCGCGAGGTCGTGATCGGCGCGGCACCGTGGCACGGCCGGTTGCTGGTGCTCGACCGCGAGGACGCCGGCGAGTCGACCGGGCACGGCTCACCGCTGCCGATGCTCGTGCACGGCGGCCCCGGCCGGGCCGGTGGCGGTGAGGAGATGGGCGGTATGCGCGGCGTGCTGCACCACATGCAGCGCACGGCCGTGCAGGGAAGCCCGCGCGCGTTGAGCGCCATCACGAACCGCTGGGTGACGGGCGCGCCTCGCCGCGAGGACGCGGTGCACCCGTTCCGCAAGACGCTGGCCGAGCTGCGCCTGGGCGACACGGTCGTCGCCGGTCCGCGTGAGGTGACACTGGAGGACATCGAGCACTTCGCGACGTTCACCGGCGACACGTTCTACGCGCACATGGACGAGGAGGCCGCCGCCGCGAACCCGTTCTTCGGCGGCCGGGTCGCCCACGGCTACCTGGTGGTCTCGTTCGCGGCGGGGCTCTTCGTCTCGCCCGAGCCCGGACCGGTGCTGGCGAACTACGGGCTGGAGAACCTGCGGTTCGTCACCCCGACGTTCCCCGGCGACCAGCTCACGGTGGCCCTGACGGTCAAGCAGATCACGCCGCGCGAGGACCAGGAGTACGGCGAGGTGCGCTGGGACGCCGACGTGACGAACCAGAAGGGCGAGTCGGTCGCGAAGTACGACGTGCTCACGCTCGTGGCCAAGAG